>JAXJVE010000213.1:0-10638 GCA_036308705.1 Acutalibacteraceae bacterium | reverse complement strand
GATATACTGAGCGTTGAAATTCCCGATGACGATATTTTGCCTGAGGCACTCAATGCGGATATTGATATCATATATGAAGACGATGATATACTTGTAATAAATAAATCGCCGTTTATGGCGATGCATCCGACCCACAATCATCAGGGCGATACCCTTGCAAATGCAGTTGCCGCCCACCTTGCCGATAAAGGCAAAAATGCAGCTTTCAGGGCTGTCGGAAGGCTTGATAAAGGCACTTCGGGTATTGTTGTTTGTGCTCTTAATCAGCTTTCTGCAAGTAAACTCGCAGGCAACATAAAAAAAGAATATTACGCCCTTGTAAAAGGTGAACTTAACGGTGAAGGCAGGGTGGATGTGCCGATTTACAGACCCGATCCGATGAAAACTCTGCGTGCGTGCTCGTATGAGATTGGCGTTGAACCTGCCGTCACAAACTGGAAAGCCGAAAAACGTTTTGAAGGTGCAACTTTGCTGAGCTTACGCCTTGAAACAGGCAGAACACATCAGATAAGAGTGCATATGGCATACGGCGGAAATGTGCTTGCAGGCGATACGATGTACGGCGATTTTATGCCTGAAATCGGTCATCAGCTTCTTCATTGCGGTAAGAGCTATTTTGAACATCCCGTAACGGGTGAAAAGCTTGAATTTGAAGCGGATTTCCCCGAAGATTTCAAAAACGCAATGGCATCTCTTAACGAAATTGAATAAATACAACATATTTTCTTATAAAAATACATTTTTGCTTTACTTTTTAAAAATATAGTGATATAATACATACATCAAAATATGACGGAGGTTATCTCAATGAAAAAATTTGTAAAAATTCTTGCAGTTCTTACAGTTATTGCTCTGCTTGCAACTTCATTTGTTGCTTGCTCAAAGAAGGATGAAAAAGTGCTTGTTATGGCAACAAACGCAGCATTCCCTCCCTATGAGTACATAGACGGCGAAGGCTTTGCAGGTATTGATGTTGATATCGCAAACCTTATTGCAGAAGAACTCGGAATGACACTTGAAATAAAGGATGTTGAGTTCGGCTCAATCATCGGCGGTGTTCAGAGCGGCAAGTACGATTTCGGTATGGCAGGTATGACTGTTACCGAGGAACGCCTTGAAAACGTTAATTTCACAACATCATATGCAAACGGTATTCAGGCTGTTATCGTAAAGGCTGACAGCCCCTATACATCATTTGAAGATTTCTATACAGGCTTTGATGCTGAAGGCAACCCCGCAGGCGTTAAAGAAGGCATCAAGATTGGTGTTCAGCAGGATACAACAGGTGATATCTATTCATCAGATACTCCCGAAAACTGGGGCTTCGGCGATGCAAATGTAGTTCGTTTCAAGACAGGTGCAGCTGCAGTTCAGGCTCTTTCAACAGGTAAGGTTACTGCTGTTATTATTGATAACGAGCCCGCAAAGTCATTTGTAGCCGCAACAGACGGTCTTAAGATTCTTGAAGGTGAATACACCAACGAAGACTACGCAATCTGCGTTGCAAAAGAGAACACAGAGCTTCTTGAACAGATCAACGCTGCTCTTGCAAAGCTTGAAGCAGAAGGCAAGCTTCAGGAAGTTATTGACAGTTATATTAAATAATCAATTCGGTATTTACAGCGGGCGACTTGATAGCCGTCCGCTGTTTTTGTAAGCAAAGGAGTATTTTATGACAGCATTGAACACAGCTGCATCTGCTTTTTCTTTTGCCGCTGTATGGGAAGCAATCGCAGGTTTCTTCTCAAATATGTGGCAGGATTTTGCGGCTGATTTTGTAAAAAATTTCATTACCGAAAACCGTTGGGAACTTATTCTCAAAGGTTTTGGCAACACGTTGCTTATCACTCTGTTCTCGGGAATAATGGGTATTGTGATAGGCGTTTTTGTGGCAATTGTCAGATCTACATACGATACAATGGGTGCCGAAATGAAAAAACGAGGCGGAATAGGCAGTTTTCTCTTTTCGGTTATCAATAAGCTGTGCAATATTTATCTTACCGTTATTCGCGGAACCCCCGTTGTTGTTCAGCTTATGTTGATGTATTTCTTTGTTTTTGCCAGCTCGGATAACGGCGTTTTTGTTGCAATTATTGCTTTTGGTATCAATTCAGGTGCATACGTTGCCGAAATTTTCAGAAGCGGTATTGCCGCAGTTGATAAAGGACAGTTTGAAGCGGGCAGAAGCCTCGGATTCAATTATTTTCAGACAATGCTTTACATTGTTATTCCGCAGATGTTCAAAATTGTTCTCCCCACCCTTTGCAACGAATTTATCGTTCTTCTCAAAGAAACATCCGTTGCAGGTTATGTGGGCGTGCCCGACCTTACAAAAGCAGGTGAGCGTATTCAGGGGGCAACATTCTCTGCATTTATGCCGCTTGTTGCGGTTGCACTTATCTACCTTGCGGTAGTTATGTTGTTTACATCTCTTGTAAAGAAGCTCGAAAGGAGGCTGCGTAACAGTGACCACTGATAATACTGTTATCAAAGTATCGGGTCTTAAAAAGAGTTTCGGTGAACTCGATGTTCTTAAAGGCATTGATACCGAAATAAAAAAAGGCGAAGTTGTTGTTGTTATCGGCCCTTCAGGTTCGGGTAAATCAACTTTTCTCCGCTGTCTTAACAGACTTGAAGAACCTACAGACGGTGTTATTGAATTTGACGGCGTTAATATTACCGATAAAAAGGTAAATATAAACAGACACCGTGAAAAGATGGGTATGGTTTTTCAGCAGTTCAATCTTTTCAATAATCATACAATTCTTAAAAATATTACTCTTGCCCCCGTTAAACTCGGCAAGATGAAAAAAGATGAGGCAAATAAAAAAGCATTGGAACTTCTCGAAAGAGTAGGTCTTGCCGAAAAGGCGGATGCTTATCCCTCACAGCTTTCAGGCGGTCAGAAGCAGAGAGTTGCAATTGTGCGTGCTCTTGCAATGAATCCCGAAGTTATGCTCTTTGACGAGCCCACATCGGCACTTGACCCCGAAATGGTAGGCGAAGTTCTTGAAGTTATGAAAGAGCTTGCACAGTCGGGTATGACAATGGTTGTTGTTACTCACGAAATGGGCTTTGCAAAAGAAGTTGGCTCAAGAGTTATTTTTATGGATGAAGGCGTTATAATGGAAGAGAATAACCCCGAAGAGTTTTTCTCAAACCCCAAACACCCCCGTCTTAAAGAGTTCCTTTCAAAGGTGCTCATATAAATCTGTATTTGAGGTGATTTAAGGCATGAAAACAAAGGCACTGAACTTCTTTTCGGCCGTTAAATATCAACTTATATTGTTTGTTCTTATGGCAGGTCAGGCAATCATAACAATGTTTCAGAGTGAAGGCGTAGGCCCGCATCTGAGCATTTATTATCTTGTTGATTTGTCTATGATCAAAGCTTCAAGAACATGGGTAGGAACGCTTGCAAGTATTCTTACCGACCACCCGACTCAGGAATGGATAAGCAAATTTGCGGTTGTAATTGTATTTTTGATGATATTCATTGTTTCCGTTGCGGCAGGCAAAGTTATCAAAAATGTTGAGAAAGAAATCAAACCGCAGATATTTGTTGTGGCACTTTTCCTTATAACAGGTACCTTCACGTTCTATCCGTTTTATCGCTATCTCGGAATGGTTGACATTCATATGTGCATCATTGCGGTTGTGTCGCTTGTTTTTCTGAATAATAAGATACTCCGCTGGCTTGTTCCCGTATTGTGTGCGGCAGGATTTTTTGTTCATCAGGTATTTGTAATCACTTATTTTCCGCTGATTGTTTTTGCGGCATTATATATTATGCTTTGCACAAAGGGCGGCAAAGTGCTCAAGTCAGCATTGTTCTTATCGGTATTCGGCGTAACTCTGGCAGTGTTTGTATGGGGCGTTCTTTACGGAACGGATACAAATATATTCGCAACTCCTGAGGAAATGATTAAGGCCGTTGAAGAAAAGGGCAAAATCACACTTTCCGAAGGTGCACTTATAAACCTTAATATGCAGTATTTCTATGCACCTCCCGAAGAGGTAGGGCTTACTGCAGAGCAGGTTAACAATATGTCGCTCTGGGAATTGTTCCTCGGCTGGGCAAGATATACCAATGTTATCAGAGCTTTCTCTCCTAACGATATCCTTTCAATTTTCTCGTTTGTAACCGTTGTATGCGGTTTCTTCTGGGCAATATGGATTAAGAGCATGAAAAATACAGACAGCAAGAGCAAAAGATTTGTGTTCTTCTGCTTTATGATGTCCGTTCTCGGTGCACCTCTGAGCTGTATAATTGCTCCCGACTATATTCGTTGGTGCCAGGCGATAATACTTGTTCAGTTCGGTTTCGTATTCTTTATGTTCAGCGTGAAAGATGAAGCATTTGAAAAAACAATGGTTCAGGCGGGCGAATTCTTCAAGAACAAAAAAATACTTCTTGTTATCGCATTTTTCGTTTATATTATGACTGTTCAGATGGATCTGGGATAAAAAATAAAGGATGCATAACGCATCCTTTAAAGTCAGATATTTGAAAATTGATTGTTTTTGATTATCTGATATGCTTTTACAAGCTCTTTTATTCCGTCATCAAGCGAAAATTCGGGCTTCCAGCCAAGGGATTCGAGCTTATCGTTTGAAACAATGTAATTTCGTTTATCGGGGTCTTCACCGATGGGGGCCTCGATATAAATGAACTTCGGAAGAATGACTTTGATTTTTTCACAAAGTTCGATTTTTGAAAGATTGGAATCGGAAAGGCCGCAGTTGTGTGTTCCGCCCTCCATCTTTTCAAAGTTTTCGATTGCAAACCAGAATGCGTTTGCAGCATCCCTTACGTGAAGATAATTTCTTTTGAAACTGCCTTCAAACACAACAAGGGTTCTGTCAAAAACAGCTCTGTAAACAAAATCGTTCACAAGCAGGTCTGTTCTCATTCTCGGCGATGCACCGAAAAGAGTTGCGAATCTGAATGCGGTTGTTCCGCTTTCGCTTAAAACGGCAGCTTCGGCTTCAACCTTGCTTTTGCCGTAGATTGAAATCGGTTTTATCGGCGAGTTTTCGGTACAGAAATTTTCACCTTCGCCAAGACCGTATCCGCTGTTGGTACAGGGGAATATGATACGCTGACCGCTTTCTCTTAATCTGAGAATCATTTTTATGGCATCAAGGTTTATTGAGTATGCCGAGCAAGCTTCTTTATCACAGATGGGGAAGCCTGCAAGTGCGGCAAGAGGGATGATATAATCTTTACCCTTCATCGCCTCACGAACTGCGTTTTCGTTGCGTGCATCGGCATTTATCATTGTGAAATTCGGGTTAACGCAGCAGTCAAGCAAAGGGCTCTGATTATAAAAAAGATTATCAAGAACGGTAACCTTGCAGCCTTTTGATAAAAGCAAAGGTACAAGAACCGAGCCTATGTAACCTGCACCGCCCGTAACAAGAATATCGAGCATATAAGTCACTTCCGTTTCAGAAAATTTATAACACACATACTTTAGCACAAATATCCGATTAAGTCAAACAACAGATAAAATTTTGTTGTAAACATAAAACTGATGGACAGGGGGTCCGTTGAAAATGATAAAAAATATTGCATGGGACACAAAAGAAAAAAAGATTGCTGCAATTATTTTTACCGTGGTTTTTATGGGACAGCTCTTTTTTGAAACAATGAGGGTTGGTTTCAACCAAATAACGGAAATTATTTTTATCGCATTGGCAGGCATTGCTTTTTCACTGTTTTTTGTTACAGGCATTGAAGGAAAATGGAACAGAATATTTTCTGCTCAGGGTATAATTTCTGTTGCAACGATTGTGGTTACGCTCGGTATGGCTGAGTCATACTATGTGAGTACCTCAACAAGAGAAGGCTATTACGGTTTGTTCTTCATTTCGCTTGCACTTCTTATGGTACAGAAATTTTATCTTATCCCCGTTAATGCCGTAATTGCTGTTGTGATGTCGATATTGACTGAGAAACCTATGATTCAGTCGATAACAATGTTTATGATTCCCGCATCCGTTGCACTGGCTTGCATTTGCCACTCAGGTAAATTCAAAGAGTTTGCAATATGGAAAAAAATCGTGTTCATACTTACTCAGCTTGTTATGATTGCAACTTACGGCTATACGATTTACTGCCGTATTTATACCATTACATTCCATAATCTTAAAACAGAAATCTGGGATTCTCTTGCATCGGTTGTTGCAATTATTCTTATCTGTGCATTTGCCGTTGCCGCAATAATCAAAAGAAAATCCGTAATCGAAATCTTCGGATATGTAGTTCTTGCTGCAACAGGAGTTCTGCCTCTGTTTATGGAAATGAAATACGTTCTGATTTCGGCAATGTCATTGTTTATGGTGCTTACATTTGCATCAAAAGAAGGCTCCGCTGCGGATGATGTTTTTAACGATATCATAAAATCGTCAGGCAAAAACAAACCCAAAAAGAAGAAAATATAATGTAATATAAATCAACAGCTTACCCCGAGTATATCAGGGTAAGCTGTTTTTGTTAAATGTGTTTTATTTCAATATACTGAACGGAGTTTGTGTAAAGTGTTGCACCTTTACGTCTGCCGTACCATACGGTTTCTTTTGCAAAAGTCGGCCAGTCCTCATATTTCTTCTGAGCTTTGAATGTGTAACCGGTTTTCTGAGCCTTGAGCACAGAACCGCTCTCAGGTGATACATTGCGGAAATATTCCGCAAAATCATAGTCACACTCAAAACATTTTTTATCCTCAAACGGCATTTTAACCGAATTGAGCTGATAGGTTCTGAGATTATCAAAAACTGACTCATCTTTAATAAATGGTTTTACATACTTATCAATGATTTTTTTATATTCGTCTGAGTTATAGAGCAATTCAAGGAACAAACCTTCTTCAAAAAACCATGTAACATTGCCGAAAACAGGGTTGCAGTGATTCCAGTCGCCTTCAAGTGAGCCGTCAAGCTTACGCTTTATATCCTTGAAAATTGTTCCGATAAGACCGTTATCATTCATACAGAAATCAAGAAGACCCGAATAAAAATCGTAGTAATCAATTCCGAGCGAATGATATGCGTAAATCGCAAAATGCCTCAGCAGACCGAGAGAGTGAAAACACTGAAGACAGATTGAAAAGAGGTTTGAATATACCCATCCGTCTCTTGAAAGAGTACTTGTTGAACGGACGAGATATGAATATTCGGGAATGCTGTCTTTCTTTCCGTTTGCCGAGTGAATATGATTGAACTGAACCTTCATAGGCTCGATTTTATATTTTTTCATATAGTCGGGGTCGCACATAGGTGCATTGGGGAGAAGTTCGCAGTAATAAACGCTTATTGAATTGTGTTGACCCGCCCTGAGAAGTTTGCAAAGACCCTGACAGAAGCTTTCTGCAGTTTCGCCCGGCAAACCGAGAATGAGTTCGGAATATGTGGGAATATTTGCTTTTGTATAATCCGACATCAGCCCCGAAAAATGCTCCATAGTCAGATTTTTGCGGTTGATATTTCTGAGTGCATCGTCACAAAGGGTCTGATATGCCATTGTGGCACCTTTATCAAGACCTTTGGAGTTGAGGGCTTTTGAAATTCTGAAAACTCTTTCTGCACTGTTTTTTTCGTAACAAGGTCTGAATACTTTGGGGAAGCCTGTTTTACTGTTAAGCTCAACGATATACTGTGCAATTTCTTCGTCACGCTCAAACATACCGAAGTTTGAATCCGCACAGAAACAGTATTCAATGTTGTGGTCTGAGAGCCATTTGAGTTCACCTTTGACTTTTTCCATAGGGAAAAGTCTGAGCTTTTTGTGGTTGCTCCAGTCACAGTATGAGCAGTTATATGGGCAGCCTCTGTTTGTTTCGATTATTGTATCAAACATAAGGTTCGGATTTTTTTCGATGATTGAGTCAAAAACTCCCGTGAGATACGGTGATGGATATTTTTCAACAGATTCGGGGCAGTGAGGTGCGGTGAGAATATGACTGCCGTCGGTATCTCTGAATGCTATTCCGTTGCAATCGGAAAGATCATCGCCGTTTTTAAGAGCACGGAGAAGATTTGCGGTTACTTCTTCACCTTCACCTAGAGTAAGGATATCTATATAATTGTGTTTAAGAAATTCCATTCGGTCAGAAACACTGTGACCGCCGAAAATTATGATACATTCAGGATATTTTTCTTTTATTGCTTTTGCGAGAGCTTTGTTGAATTCAACATTCCAGACATAGGTTGAAAAAGCTGCAATATAAGGATTATCCATCCCGTTTACTATGGCATCTGTATCGTCTCTGCGGAATATTATTTCGGGGAAATTGTATTCCGCGGCAATATCAGGCTGTGCCTTGCAATATGCAACTATAGTACCTGTTGCATACGGCAGATAAACGGATTTGTCAAAAGCAAATCCAACCTGAATGAAATAAACGTTTTTCAAAATCAAAACACCTGCTTTATATTATCGGAAGCCTCAGAAAGGCTGCCGTAAACATCTGATGCGATACCTTCGGTATCGGTTTCGTCGTTACCGATAAGTATATTTTTACCCGTGCCCGCATTTACACCTGCAAGCACGTCCGAAATTCGGTTGCCGATGGTAAAACTGCCGTTCAGATCAATGGTTATACCGATTTTTCTGAAATCTTCAACAGCATTGAGAATAAGAGCGGGCTTCGGCTTTCGGCATTCACATTCAAGGCGTAATTCGTCAACAACCGCCTCGGGGTGATGGGGGCAATAGTAATATCCGTCAGTTATGACGGAATGATTTTTTTGGAGAACGGAATCAATATAATCATGAAGAATATCAACATTTTCAGCTTTATAAAGACCTTTTGCGATTCCCGCCTGATTTGTGATAACAATAACAAGATATCCCTTTTTCTTGAGGTCTGAAATTGCTTTATCGGCATCGGGCAAAAACTCAAACTCTTCTTTTCTGAAAAGGTGAACGGTATCTTTGTTTATCGTTCCGTCACGGTCAACAAAAACCGCATATCTTGTTCTTTTTGATATGAGATTATCTTTTTCTTTCTCTGCAAGTTTATATGATTCGGGTATGCCGATATCAATAAAATATCCGTCACTTTCATACACACCGATTTTATAATCACCGCTTGCAAGAATTTTATTTTCAAACGAAAATTTATCTTCGGTTACGCAGTCAAGAAGGGTTCTTTTTATAAAATACACGCCGCCGTTGATATAGCCCGAAGGGGCAACTCCGTTTTCAAGAAATCCGCAAAGCTTTCCGTTTTTAAAATTGAGAAGACCTGAACGGTATGCGTTTTCAATATGTTTTGCGGCGAGGGTAAGCGGATACCCCGATTCATCGTGAAACTTTTTCATTCTGAAAATGTCAACATCAAAAAAAGAATCGCCGTTAACAACAACAATATCATCTTCCGTACATTTGCCGAGAGCTTTTTTTATACCTCCGCCTGTGCCGAGAGGGGAGTCTTCGCGGCTGTAAGCAACCGTCATACCCTTGTATCTGTTGCCTATGGTATTTTCAATTTTCTCAGCAAGATATCCCGTTGAAATTATAACTCTGTGAACGCCGTTTGCATAAAGATAATCAAGAATACGGCAGATAAACGGTGAGCCGCCTATCGGTGCAAGGGGTTTGGGAATATCTTCAAGGCAGTCTTTGAGCCTTGTACCGAATCCGCCTGCAAGCACAATTGCTTCCAAATCAATCCGCCTCCGCTATTATATCTTTAGTGCCGTCGGGTAATTCTACGCCTTTGTCATAAAATGCAACAAGGACAGTATCTTCAAGGTAAACAAAACGGTGCATAACATTCGGTTCAATGATGAACATATCGCCCTTTTTGAATTGATAGCTTTCGCTCTTACCGTTAAGAGTTGCTTCAAGCAGAAAGCTGCCGTCAACAACATAAAAGCCTTCACGGTTGAGGGCGTGATAGTGGTTGCCCCTTTCAACGCCTGCCTTTGAAGTTACAACATTTATCTGGTTGTAGCCTTCGTGAATAAGCTGAGTAAGGGTTCCTCGCTCATCCTCAAAAACAAAATCGGGTTTGATAATTTTTATCATTGATATACTCCGTTTATATATAAAGATACAAATTATAGATTATCACATTAAGCAGATAATGTCAAGAAAGGGACTGCCTTGAGAAGCAGCCCCTTTGGTTAATCTCTGCAGATAATTTTTGTGCCTTCGTTTTCAAATCTGAATTTTATTTCGTGCATATCTTCAAGTGCATTTCTGACCTTTTCACGGTTATCTTCGGCAACATAAAAAAGAAGACATCCGCCGCCGCCCGCACCGAGAAGTTTGCCGCCGAGTGCACCCGCCTCAACAGCTTTTTTATAGGCAATATCTATGTAATCGGTGGAAATTTCGGTGTTCATTCCTCTTTTTTGCTGCCATGTTTCGTTGAGCAAAAGCCCGAAATCGTCAAGTGAACGGTTGCCGTTTGTGAGTATATCCTCTGCTTCGTCAACCATTTCAAGCATTTTTATGAGTCGGTCTGTATTTTTGCCGAGAAGCTTTTTTGTTGTTTTCTGAATATCAAACGAAAACCTTGAAAGCCCCGTAAAAAACAGCATCAGATTATCGTTGAGCTTTTCTTTTCTTCCTTCGGCAAATTCAACAGGGGTAACGGTATAACCGTTCTTTGAAAAATCTATACG
>JAXJVE010000212.1:0-7275 GCA_036308705.1 Acutalibacteraceae bacterium | reverse complement strand
TTTCTATGGTTGCAACAAAATTTCGTCTGTTAAAATCGGTTCAAAGGTTACTGTTATTCCTGAACGGTTTATGAACCAAAAAACAAACGTCACTTCTGTTGTTATTCCTTCTTCGGTTAAAGAAATCGGCGCATCAGCATTCAGAGGCACATCGCTTACAGTTATTGATATCCCGAATGGGGTAGAGTTAATCGGAGCGGATGCATTCGGAAATATAAATACCGCAAAAGAAATTAATATTCCTGAAACGGTTATATCAATTTCACCACATGCATTTGCAAATATGCTTTCTATTGACAAGATAAACTTTAATGCAATCAATGCAAATGTTAACAATGAAAGTTATTGGTATTACAGCGAGATTTTTGCTAATACAGGAACAGATGGTAAAGGTATGACCGTTGTTTTCGGCAATAAAGTTGAAACCATACCTGCATTTTTGTTTGAAGTCGGAAGTGAAACTGCTTATCCCAACATCAAGAATGTTATTATCGGTTCAAGCGTAAAAGAAATCGGTGATAACGCTTTTTATCATTGCTGTTCAATCGAGAATGTTGAGTTTGGCGGAAAGGTTGAAACAATCGGCGAAAGAGCATTTGACAGTTGTATTAATGTTAAGGAACTTAATCTTCCCGAAAGTCTGAAAAACATTTCAAACGGTGCTTTCTATTCGTGTAATGGTTTAACCGAGATTACCATTCCGGAAAATGTTGAATTTATCGGAGTTAATGCATTCAGAAGATGTTCCTCTCTTGAAAAAATCAACTATAATGCTACAAACTGTATTGTTGATTATAACAACTCTCAATATGCATTTGATAATTGCAAGAGTGTTAAGACAGTTAACATCGGCAACACTGTGCAGGTTCTTCCGCCTTATGCGTTTACAGGATGCAGTAATCTTGGAAAAGTTTATATTCCCGACATTGTAATCAACATCGATCCGCTTGCGTTCTTTGGTTGCGGTAATGTTGCAATCGTATGCAAAAATGGCTCTTATGCAAATGTTTATGCTGTTCAGAATGGTATAAAGTACGTTCTTGAAGATAATGTAACTGGAACAGCCTTTGAAATCAGAAACAGTATGCTTCTCGGTTACAGCGGTTCAGCTCAGAATGTGGTTCTGCCTTCTGATATAAACTCCGTAGGTATTGACGCATTCAAGGGTAGCAGTGTTGTGAAATCAATTGAAGTACCTTATAATGTTTCAAAGATTTATTCAGGATCATTTGCGAATTGTTCAAACCTTGAAAGAGTTATAATCCCATTTACAGTTACCGATATAAGCGATTCTGCATTTGCAGGCACAGATGCAACAATTTATTGCTACTATAATTCCTATGCATATAACTATGCGGTTGCAAACAACATCAAGTATGAGCTTATAACAGTAACCCTCAGCACAAACAGTATAAACATAGTTGAAACTGAGGCTGTTACGGTTAATGCTGTTCCGTCTGTTACCCTTGCAAGTGGCGTTCCGCTTGTGTGGAAGTCAAATAATCCTGCTGTTGCATCCGTTGATTCAACAGGAAAAATTGTTGGCAATTCAGTTGGCAACACAACAGTTGGAATTTATGCCCTTGACGGAAATCTTCTTGATGAATGTTCTGTTAATGTTGGCGAAAAGTCAGAAATCAAGCTTGAAGCTGTTTCTATAGACACTCTAAAATACGGAGAGAAGATTGTTCTTCATATCAATATGTCAAACCTTCCCGAAGGTGCGAGTGTTAAGTGGGCAACAACAAACGGAAACATTCTGAAGATAAGCAATGAAAATGCGGAATGCAACAAACATTCAGACTGTGTTACTTGCACAGTTGAATCTGTCGGAAACGGATCAGCAGAAATCAAGGCAACAGTTGTTGATAAAGACGGTAATCCGATAATTCAGGCAGGGGAGGAGCTTTCGACATCTTATAAGATGAATTCAAAGGCAGGATTCTTCCAAAAAATCATTGCATTCTTTAAGAGATTATTTGGATTATTGAAAACTTATCCTCAAATGATCATCGAGTAATTCAGTGACTATAAAAGTGACTAATTGTCATTAAATCAAAGCAAACAAAAACACCTTCAGATACAGGCATATCAAGGCTCCTGTGTTCGAAGGTGTTATGTTTTGAAACGACTATTCTAATTCGGGACCAAGAGGCCGTGGGTTCAAATCCCGCTACTCCGACCAAAAGTCAGACAACACTTTTGTGTTGACTGGCTTTTTTATATGAGGGATTTGAAGGACGAGCGGTACAGAGCAACAGTCCGGTGGACTGTTGTGACCGCGAGCGACCAAGCCGCCGCAGCGGCACGAGTCAAATCCCGCCACTCCGACCAATGCAGCATCACTTTATTGATACATGAGCCTCCTTTGAAAAAAGGAGGGCTTTTTTGCTTTTACACTTGCAATGGAGCATTTCCTATGATACAATGATTCCGTTAAATTGAATTTTGG
This sequence comes from Acutalibacteraceae bacterium, assembly GCA_036308705.1. Lineage (GTDB taxonomy): Bacteria > Bacillota > Clostridia > Oscillospirales > Acutalibacteraceae > CAG-177. The sequence goes on along the minus strand of JAXJVE010000212.1, from coordinate 4,823 downwards.
AGAGGCTTGAAAAATGAAGAAAATTTTTTGCTTGATTTTTGTAGTTATTATATGTTTTTCTTTTGCTTCATGTAGCAATAAGATTGATAATCTGATTTCTCAGATAGCAACTTTAGAAAACAAAAAAATTACGTTGGAGGACGAAGAACTAATTGACAAAATATATGATAAGTCTCTCGATTTATCAGAAGAAGAAAAATCTCAAATTACAAACTACGATATCCTTGGAGCGGCAGTGAATAGGGTTGGTTTCCTGTCTCGTCAACAAGAAACTATGCAACAAGCACCGATGATAGTGGAAGAATATATTAGGTCCTGCTTAAAAACGCCAAGTGCAATGAAAGTTATAAAGACTGAAGTTTATGCCTCGAAAGAATCTTATTTTGATGCATTTGTTCGTATGCAATACACAGGAGAAAATGCTTTTGGTGGTACACTTGAGCGAACTTGTTTTGCAAAGGTGGAAATACATGGTGCAAGCTATAACCGTGTTGTAGAAAATCATTTTGGAGATGCTCACGAAACTTGGGAAGATTTAAGATGGTCTGATTGGTTAATGGAACAAATTGATTTTGAAACTGAATATATACCTACAAAGACAGCTAAATAAAATGAACCCTAACAATTGATTTTAAACACTCTCTATTTTGTGTCAAAGATGGAGCAGTAAGACAAAAGCTTATAATCCGAACTCTCTCCTTAAGATTGGAGAAGCGTTCGGATTTTTCGTTTCTCAGGGTGTTTCAGAATGAGAAATCAAGGGTTGGAGTTGCCTCCTACGAATTAAGATTTATATAATTATTTATCACAGAAAAATTAATTATAAATAACAAAAACTTTATGGTTAGAGCAAGCAGACAGCAATAAAACAGAAATCACAACTGCCGTATTTTATTGCCAAACAATATTATATGTGCTATAATGCTGTCATCAAATCGGAATGAGGCTTATTATGGAAAACTTAACCGTTAAACAAATAATTGATGCTGATTTTAAAATCAACAAAAGCAGTCCCGTGCTGAAGCCTTTCGGCGGTGCGTTTGTTGTTGCCGACCCGTCGTTAATTACCCCCGATGTTGCTCATGACGGCAAATGGCATATGTTTCTGCACACTACATTCGGCGTATATCATTTTATCAGCGATGACGGTGTCGGGTTCCGCAAAGTGAAAAAAGTTCTTAACCGTGCAATGCGTCCGAATATCAATTATATCAACGGGAAATATTATCTTTTCTACGAAAGAACAAGGCCGCTTATAATGAACGGTCTGAATGTCATAAACGCTGTCAAATGGAAGTCTGCAATTTACGTTACGGAAAGTACAGACCTTGTTCATTGGTCAAAACCTACACCTGCATTTACAGATGCAAAGGGTTACGAGAAAAGCGATAGGGGATCGGCAATATCAAATCCGTTTCTTCTGCGTGAAAACGGCATAAACCGTATGTATTATTCCTGTGGTATGACTTTCATAAAAGACTGCGGATTCTGTGAGCCTACCTATATAGGATATGCGGAAAGCAAGGATATTGCAAAGCACTATGTTTCTGCCGACAATCCGATTATTTCTCCCGATATAAACAATCCGTATCTTAATCTCTGCAGCGGGTGTCTTAAGGTATATAAGCTTTGTGACGGCTATATAGGAATCCAGAACGGATTATATGAAAAAGACGGTCACAGCCATTCCGCAATAATTCTGTTGACATCTGCAGACGGACTTTCATTTGAATTTGAAAAAATACTTGTTGAGCCTTCTGTTGTTGACGGCAAGGATTGGATGAAAGAGTTTGTTTATGCGAGCCATCTTGTGAAATACGGCAACAAACTTCGTCTGTATTTCAATGCAAGAAATGATGCCGATATGATTAAAGGCAGGGAATGTATAGGTTTTGCAGAAGCTGAAATAAAATAATATTCAGCACGCTTGAAAATAAAGCTCAGTCGGGATATTTTTAATTCTTGACAACAACATAAAAAACAATTATAATATGTGAAAACTAAATATGATTTAACTGGATACGGTTTGAAACGCATAGCGGAGTAAATCAAAAGGGAAATCAGGTTAAAATCCTGAACAACCGCCATTACTGTAAATCACAAAGATTTTTGTGTAAGTCAGAACACCTGCCGTATCAATTTTGGTTAAACACAACTTTGGTGAGAAGAGTGCAACCGATTAACTGCTTAACAGTATATCGGGTGTGCTTTTTTACTATCTTTGTTAAGTTGTTTATCTGTTGTACTCTTTTAACTTTCGGGTTAAAAGGGTGTTTTTTTTATATTCAGAATCAGTGACCGCTGTTTTGATAAAATTTATTAAAGGAGTTTTCAGTATGAAAAAGTTATTTTCTGTTATGCTTGTTTTTCTTATGATTACAGGATGTATGAGCATAACATCATTTGCGGATGATAATTCCGCAACCGTTTATGTGTCTGTTTCAAGCAAAGGACAGCTTGTTGCGGCACAAACGAAAGTTAATGTTACCGATATTGACAATGATAACGCACTTACCGTTAATGATGCTCTTTATGCATTGCATGAATCAGTATATTCAGGCGGTGCAAAAGAAGGTTACAGCTATTATACACATAAAGATTACGGCCTTTCAATCGGCAAACTCTGGGGAGATACAAGCGGAAACTTCAGCTACTATATCAATAATGAGTCTTGCTGGAGCCTTGCGGATACCGTTGAAAGCGGCGATTATCTTAACGCTTTTGTTTATTCGGACGGTAAAAATTATTCGGATAAGTATTGTTTCTTTGATAGTTTTACAGTTACGGCAGATGTCGATTCAAAAATTGAACTGACTCTCAGCAGTGCGGGTTACGATGCAAACTGGAATCCCGTAACGCTTCCTGTTGCAAATGCCGAAATAACCGTTGATGGAAAAGCGACAGGAGTAAAAACTGATGCAAACGGAAAGGCTGTAATACAAATCGGTGATGCGGGCGATCACATTATAAGTGCTGTTTCTGCATCGGAAACTCTTGTTCCGCCTGTATGCAAAGCTCAGATAAACGGTGGGATTATTGAATATATTCTTTCTGCCCTGACTTCGTTCTTCAATACAATTATTAACTTCATTCTTTCGATTTTTGCCTGATTTATGAAGAAATTTTACAAATTGACAGTATTTTCTGTTGCTTTGGTTGTTGCGATGGCGGGATTAATTCCTGCCGTCGCTTACGGTAATACCGCAAAACAAAATATTGACGGGATAATTGAATATAATCTGCAAAAATCGTTTGCGAATTCTGTTCAGGAGTGGATTGACGGTGAGTTGACAGATGATGCAGGTGAAGGCTCTGAGTGGTATATTATTGCCTTGAGCAATCAGGCGGGGTATGATTTTTCAAGTTATAAAAACGCTCTGAATGACTATCTTTCAAAAAACGAAATAGGCTCAGCATCATCCCGACTTAAATATGCACTTACTTATATTGCAATCGGTGATAAATCAAACCCATATATAAAAAATGTTCTCGGCAATTCGATTGGTGAGCAGGGGATAATGAGCCTTGTTTTTGGTTTACATTTGCTTAACAACGGCTGTGTATGTGATGACTGTACCGTGAATACACTCGTTGATGAACTTTTATCTTTACAGCTTGCTGACGGAGGTTGGTCAGTTATGGGAGAATACGGGGATGTAGATGTAACCGCAATGACAGTTCAGGCGTTGGCTGTTCATTATAATAATCCTGCCGTAAAAACATCCGTTGATAATGCTGTTGATTTTCTTTCTGTGCATCAGCTTGAAAACGGCGGATATTCGGGGTACGGAGTAGCGAATCCTGAGAGTACGGCACAGGTTGTGACGGCACTTTCGTCTTTGGGTATTGATGCTGATAGTGACGAAAGATTTATAAAAAACGGCAACACTGTTTTTGACGGAATGAGCACTTTCCGTTTATCTGACGGAAGTTTTTGTCATAAAGAAGGCGGAAATTCCGATTCAATGTCAACGGCTCAGGTTTTGAGTGCTTCACTAGCTTATGAAAATATGAAAAACGGCTATTGTCCGTTTTATATTTTTGATGATAATAATATGAATTATCATGAAACGTCAATCGATGAATTTATAACCGAACCAACCTTGAATTCTGAAATAAATGATACTGTATTTTATAATGAAGGAACTGCAGAAATTACAAGCACCCCGATAAATTACGAAACTGATATACATAAAACAGAACTGTCAGGAACTGACGATATAAAAACAAATTCTGCTTATTTAAAAGTTTTCTTTGGCGGAACGTTGCTGATATCGGTGTGCGTTGTATTTATGGCAGTTCTCAAACGAAAAAAGAGCTCGATTTATAAAAACAATCAAAGAAGTTGACGTGATTTTGAAAAAGGATATAATTTAATTGCGGTTTGAATTGCGTTGTGGAGTAAATTAAAAGGTTAATGTCTTTTGTTTGGTGATAGATAATGATAAATAATAAAAAGAAAGAATGGGCTGTCGGAACTCTTCGCCTGAAAAGCTCAGAACTCGGAAGAGTGCCTAAAAAAAGTGATTTTGATGTTGTTACACTATCACGCATAAAAGCTTTTCTCGGCCCGTGGCCGAGAGCGTTGGAAGCTGCAGGGCTGAAAGAAGCAAAGAAAAAGTAACGGCAAAAGCAAATTTTTATCAGATGTTTTACAGACAGAATAGTATTTGCGGGCAGGGTTGTATTTTGAAATAACAAATGCTATACTAACTGTAAGAGGTGGAATAAAAATGAAAAAGATTATCAGCATTTTTCTGACGTTGACAATTACCGTGCTTTGTTTTCCTTTTACCGTATTTGCTGTCGGAGGTGAATTTATG
>JAXJVE010000211.1:0-15282 GCA_036308705.1 Acutalibacteraceae bacterium | reverse complement strand
GACGGTTCACCCTTCACCGCTCACACAACAAATCCCGTTCCCTTCGTTGTAGTCGGTCACGATTGCAAACTTAAGGAAAACGGCGGCAAGCTTTGTGATATCGCTCCCACAATGCTCGATATTATGGGTATCGAAAAGCCTGCACAGATGACAGGTGAATCACTCCTTGTTAAATAATTTGTTTTACGAATAAAACCAATCACCCTGCACACTTTATAGTGAAGGCAGGGTGATTTTTTTGATTAAACGAAGAAAATTTATAAGAATCATATCTTATATGCTCGCTTTGGGTGTTGTTATCGGCGTTGCGGGAATCTTTTCGGGCAGAGCAAAGGCATCGTATGAAGAAACACTCGGCAGATTGCGTTTTGAGGCACTCAACTCTCTTTGCGAATATGCGTATGAGCTTGGCAGCGGTCTGAGTATACTTTCCGTTTCTCAGGGCGATGCGGTTGAGGACAGCTCGGGTTATGTTGAGTCAAGGGTGTTTGCCGCAAAGAGCTGCATTGGTTGTTTTGACGGTGAAAAAACTGCCAATATTTCGGCATTTCTTGATGCGGCTTATGAGCTTTCGCAGAATTTTACGGGCGATGAACAGAGCAGAAAAATTGCATCATTGCTTTCGGATTATGCAGAGGAGTTGTATTATCATCTCAGCGACCTTTCGGCGGCGGTGATGGGCGGAAAATATTCGCTTGTTGAATACGGCAAAGTGTATTCAGCGGTAAAAAAGCCCTGTTTTGAAAATTATCTTGATTTTTCAAACGGCAAAGAGAATGAAATTTTTACAAATGCTGAAAGTGTTTCCGCAAACGGCAGATATTATATTCTAAGCGGTGAACAAACCGTTTCGGTTTTGTTTGCAAAAGAAAAGGCGAGCAGAATTATCGGTATAGATGAAGCGTTGTGGCGTGAAAACGAAGGTGCGGGAGTTTATTCGCTTGTTCACGGTGACTGCGAGGTTGATATAACAAAAACGGGCGGAAAGCTTGCCAAAATCATAAATCCTTTGCCGTGCAGAGAACGTGTTTATACATTTGATGATGTTCTGTCAAAGGCGGAAAAATTCATTTCGGTTCAGGGGTACGGTGATATGACGTCAATCGGCGGCAGACTCAATGATTTTACGGCGGATTTTCGTTTTGTGCCTTCGGTCAACGGAATTATGCTTATGACAGCACCGATTGATATTTCCGTTTGTCTTTCAAGCGGAGAAATAACTTTTTTTGATGCACGGGAATATATAAAAAACTACAGAACCGATGTTTATGCTGATTCATCTGTACCCGACCTCAGCGGTGTTTTGGGTGAAAAGCTTGTGCCTGATAAAACTGCCGTATGCATTGACGAAATAAACGGCAGAGAGAGGCTTTGTTACCTTGCGATATGTCCGTTTGAGGGCGGCAAGTTATGGATGTATATTGATTATTACGATTTAAGTGTTATAAAAATGCAAAAAATTTCTTTACGGAACTGATATATTATGGTATATTAAAATTATACTGAACCAGGGAGGAAATATAAATGAAACGCACATTAAAAATCTTTTCGTTCGCAATCGCAGTTCTTATGCTTGTTCAGGCACCGTTTGTTTCAAATGCTGCTTTCGATGCAAAGAAGCTTACCGATGCCGAGTGGGACAGCGTTTACACCTCACTTTGCGATGAAAACACCTTGCCTATGCTCTGCGTAGGTTCGGATGAAACCGAAGTCAGCCTTTGCTGGCACGCAGACAAAGGAACCGCAACACCCAAGGTGCGTCTTGCAAATAATTCCGCAATGACCGATGCGGTTGAATTCACAGGCAAAACAACCGATGCTGAAACCGAAGAACAGTCTGTTTGCAGAGTTACGGTTACAGGTCTTGAAGAAAACACAACATATTATTATCAATGGTATACAGATAACGGCTGGAGCGACGCGTATAAATATGAAACAAAATCGTTCAAAGACCACAAGGCTCTTGTTATCGGCGATATTCAGATAGGCGGTCAGACCGAGGATTCAACCGTACAGTCAAAGAACGGTCACGATTGGAACAACGTTCTTGCCGAGGCACTTGCTCAGAATCCCGATATCAGCTATATGGTATCACCCGGCGACAACACCTCAACAGGTCAGACAGCCGCAGAGTGGCAGACCCTTCTTATGGCTGAAGGTACAAGAGAACTTCCCATGGCACTTGCTATCGGCAACCACGATAAAAAAGGTATGATGTATAATTACTATACAAATATGCCCAACGAATTCTACGGCGAATATTTTGAAGGTCTTGACAGAGATTTCTGGTTCAGACACGGCGACGTGCTCTATCTTGTGTTCGATGCCTGCTCTGCATCGGCTGCGGACCATATGGCAATGGCAAAGGAAGCAGTTGAAAAGAATCCCGATGCGAAGTGGAGAATAGGCGTTATGCATCAGACACTCAACGGCCCCGCTTTCTGTGCATTCAGTGCAGAAACTCAGATTCTTCTCAATGCCGTGTTCAGCCCCATTTTTGATACATACGATGTCGACCTTGTTCTTACAGGTCACAGCCATATTCAGGGCCGTTCAAACTTTATGTATGAGAGTATGACAGTCGGCAAGGCTGAAAGCGGCGGAGTTTATACAGACCCCAAGGGCACTGTTTATCTTAACGTTAACGCAATCTGCGACCAGGGCAGCTTTGAAGAATATGAATGGCTCAATCTTCCCTATGTTGCATACAGCTTTGGCAAGAATGATGTTACAACATATACAACCCTTGATTTCAAGGGCGATTCAATGGAAATCAGAACGATGAGGGGCGATAACAGCGAGCTTCTTGATTCGCTCACAATCGTCAAGACCGATAATGAACATAACGATAATTCAATCTTCAAAATCTTCCACAGACTTCTTTATAAAGTGGTTGAATTCCTCGGTTGGATTTACCTTGAAGGCGACAAGATAACCGTTGCAATCAGAGGCGGACATTTTTAAAAAAATAAAACGGAGTGGATTTCCACTCCGTTTTTTGCTTGTTATTGATTAAAGGCTTTCTGCAACCTTTTTCATTGCGTCAAAACCTTCCTTGCTGATGGGGAGGAAGGGCTTGCGGCAGGGACCCATATCAATGCCCATGTGAGTAAGAACTGCCTTTTCGCACTGGAACACGCCGTATTTGATCATTTCTGTGATGATTACATTGGCTTCGTTCTGAATTTCCTGAGCCTTTGCGATGCTTCCGTTGTGGAATTCATCGTAAATCTTAAGGAACTTATCGCCCATAAAGTTATATGTGCTGCCGATTGCACCGTCTGCACCCATTGCAAGACCGCCGAGGCACATTTCGTCAAAGCCGTTGAATACGGTAACGCCGTCAATCTTCTCTTTGAACTGCTGAAGTGTGAAGAGGTCAGCTGAGGTGTGCTTGATACCGATGAATCTCTTATCCTGGAACATTTCTGCAGCGTAGTCGGGAGTGAAAGTGAATCCGTTTCCACCGGGGAAATTATAGATAACCATAGGAATGTTTACGCTTGAAACGATATCGGTATAATACTGCTTGATAGCTGCTGCGGGGAATGAATAATAGAAAGGTGCAACTGCTGAAATTGCATCGTAGCCGAGAGCTTCGGCTGTTTTTGCCATATCAATAGCGGCATCTGTTGAAATTGCACCGCAGTGAGCAATCATGGGAACTTTATCGCCTGCAGCTTCTTTAACGATGCGGAAAACTTCTTTTCTCTCTTCAGCGGTCATAACCATGCTTTCGCCTGTGCTGCCGCCTACATAGAAACCGTTGATGCCTTTTTCAAGGTTGAATTCAACAAGCTTTTTGAGAGATGATTCGTTGATTGTGTAGTCTTCTTTAAAAGGTGTGAGAAGAGCTGTAAAAATACCTTTCATTTTGTTTAGCCTCCGATATTATTCATAAATGGGATAACGCTGACAAATTTCGTTAACACCCTGTTTGATTTTTTCTGCACTGTTTTCAAAGTCTGTTGCACAAAGATAGATGAACTCTGCAATCTTGTCCATATCTTCTTCGTTAAGACCTCTTGATGTAACAGCTGCCGTGCCGAGTCTGATACCGCTTGTTACGAAGGGCTTCTCGGGGTCATTGGGGATAGCGTTTTTGTTTGCGGTGATATAAACTTCGTCAAGTCTGTGTTCAAGCTCTTTGCCTGTGATACCTGTTGAGCGAAGGTCAACAAGCATAAGGTGGTTATCTGTACCGCCCGATACAAGGTTGATACCTCTTGAGGTAAGACCCTTTGCAAGAGCTGCCGCATTTTTAACGATATTTTCCTGATATGTTTTGAATGAGGGGTCAAGAGCTTCGCCGAAGCAAACTGCCTTTGCGGCAATAACGTGCATAAGGGGGCCACCCTGATTGCCGGGGAAGATAGCCTTGTTGATAGCGGGAGCAAGCTCCTCTGTTGAAAGGATAAGACCGCCTCTGGGACCTCTGAGAGTTTTATGGGTTGTTGTGGTTACAATATCAGCATAGGGTACGGGTGAGGGGTGAAGACCTGCCGCAACAAGACCTGCGATATGAGCCATATCAACCATAAAATATGCACCGATTGATTTTGCAATCTTGCCGATGCGTTCAAAATCAATAACTCTGGGGTATGCCGACGCACCTGCAACGATGAGCTTGGGCTTAACTTCGTTTGCTGTTTTTTCAAGCTCGTCATAGTCAATAAAACCGTCGTCGCTTACACCGTAGGGAACGAATTTATAAAGCTTACCGCTTGCGTTAACGGGTGAGCCGTGAGTGAGGTGGCCGCCGTGAGCAAGATTCATACCCATAACAACGTCGCCGGGCTGAAGGATAGCTGCATAAGCCGCCATATTTGCCTGAGCACCTGAGTGGGGCTGAACGTTTGCTGCCTCGGCACCGAAGAGCTTCTTTGCTCTTTCGATAGCGATTGTTTCAACAACGTCAACACATTCGCAACCGCCGTAGTATCTTTTGCCGGGGTAACCTTCGGCGTATTTGTTTGTTAAAACACTGCCCATAGCCGCCATAACTGCGGGTGAAACGATGTTTTCTGAAGCAATGAGTTCAAGGTTTCTTCTCTGTCTGCCGAGTTCAGCCTGCATTGCAAGACCGACTTCTTCGTCTGCCTTTATTACGGCAGAAATTGTGTCAATATAATCGGGGAACATATTAATCACACCTTTTCATAATTATACGCATATATCATATCATAAATATATATTCTGTGTCAAACCATATTGTTAACAAAAAATACTTGTATTATTTTGCTAAATAGGTTATACTGTATGATATTACTCTAAAAGGAGATGTACCAATGGACCCCATTAAAGTTGATTTTGCCAACAAAAAGGGCGGTGCAAGCAAAAAAGAAATTGTTATTCCGCCTGAAAAAGCAGTTCTTAAAATAATTCTCAGTATTCTCGGTATGCTGGTTTTTGCTGCGGTTGCATTTTATGTTATGCTCCCCGCACTTAACTTCAAGGATTATGAATTCTATCTTTATATCGGTATGGTTGCCGCTTCATACGTTGTATTCAACGGAATTCTTTCAAATGTTATGGGTAAGCCCGAATATATTCCGTATGTTAAAAGAAGAGCGATTGTGCCCGGCATAATCATTGCGATTCTTGTTGTAACTGTAGGTATCGGTTACCTTGTATCGTGCGAATTCTTCAGAGCAAAGTCTTATCACAACATCATCGATGTTGATACAAAAGTCTTTACCGAAGAGATAAGAGAAGAAGATTACGCATCATTCACAGATATTCCCAAGCTCGACGATATTTCGGCAACAGAGCTTGCAAACAAAGCTCTCGGTGACCTTGCAGAAAAAGGCTATGTTTCACAGTTCACCGCTTCACCCGAAAGCACACAGATCAACTACAAAGGTGCACCCGTAAGAGTTGCTCCCCTTAAGTATGCAAACATCATCAAATGGCTCAACAACACAAAAGGCGGTCTTCCCGGTTATGTCAGAATCAATATGGCTGACGAAAAAACAGAGTTTGTTGAAGCTACAATCAAATATTCAACAGAAGAATATTTTAACGAAAAGCTTGACCGTTATCTCCGTTTCAAGTATCCCACCTATATTTTCGGCGATGCTAACTTTGAAATTGATGAAAACGGCAGACCCTACTGGATTTGCCCCGTTCTTGACAGAACAATCGGTCTTTTCGGCGGTACAGACGTTAAGAGTGTAATTATCGTTAATGCTGAAATCGGTGTTAACCCCGAGGCAGATAAGCTCACAGGTGAATTTTCAATCGACCAGATCAGAAACAATGAAGAGCTCAAGTGGATAGACAGAGCATACGATTCGGATCTTCTTGTTCAGCAGTATAATTTCTACGGCAAGTATCCTCACGGCTTCTGGAACTCAATCCTTGCTCAGAACGATGTTATCACATCAACTCAGGGCTACAACTACATCGCAAAAGATGATGACGTATGGATGTATACAGGCGTTACATCGGTTACAAGCGACAGCTCAATCACAGGCTTCGTTCTTATTAACCAGAGAACAAAAGAGGCTCAGTATTACCCCGTAACAGGCGGTACCGAAGCTGCTGCTCAGGAGGCTGCACAGGGCAGAGTAAAGCAGTATAACTATGTTGCAACATTCCCCCTTATCGTTAATATTGACGGTCAGCCCACTTACTTTATGTCACTCAAAGACGCAACAAATATCCGTCAGCAGTATGCACTCATTCACGTTAACCAGTATAATAAGATCGGTGCAACAAGCACGGATATGGACACCTGCCTTGAAAACTACAGAAAAGAACTTAAGGCAAACGGTATTGATGTTAAGGAAAACCAGGCTCCCGTTGAAAACAAGCCTGTTGTTGATACACTTGACGGAACACCCGTAACAGGTACTGTTGCCGAAATCAGAACTGCGGTTAAGGGCGGCGACAGCTACTACTATATCAAGCTTGATTCAAATTCAGCTTATTTCTCAATTCCCGCTTCAAAGGATGAAACAGTTGTTATCCTCAACAAGGGCGACAACGTAACAATCACTTACAGCGGCGAAGGCGCAATTATCAGCGCAGAATCAATCAAAATTAACTGATTAACAAAAGCCGTCGCATATGCGGCGGCTTTTTGAAAAAGGAAATGTATGGAATTTTACGAAAACAAACAGGAGCCTGAAAAGGCGGTGCTTATTGCCGTTGATACGGGCGAATATGATTGCGAAGTATCGCTTGACGAACTTGAAGAGCTTGCCAAAACCGCGGGTGCAGAGGTGGTCGGCAGACTGTGGCAGAAAAGGGATAAGCCCGATAATGCATTGTTTCTCGGCTCGGGCAGGCTTGAGGAGCTTGCCGAGTTTTGTGAAAATAACGAGATTGACCTTGTTATTGCGGACAGCGAACTTTCTCCCGCACAGCTTCGCAATGTTGAAAAAGCAACAAAAATAAGGGTTATCGACAGAACAACTCTTATCCTTGATATTTTTGCCGAGAGAGCAAGGAGCAATGAAGGTAAACTTCAGGTTGAACTTGCTCAGCTTCGCTATACGCTCCCCAGACTTACGGGTCAGGGTGTGAAACTTTCAAGGCTCGGCGGCGGTATCGGTACGAGAGGCCCCGGTGAAACAAAACTTGAATCGGATAAACGCCATATCAGGCGAAGAATAAAATCGCTTGAAGAAGAGTTTGATGCACTTGAAAAAAGGCGTGGACTTGCAAGGGCAAGGCGTGAAAAAGACGGCGTTGAAACAGTTGTTATCGTAGGCTACACAAATGCGGGTAAGTCAACACTTATGAATGCACTCACTCAGGCGGGTGTGCTTGCTCAGGATAAACTTTTTGCAACGCTTGACCCCACTTCAAGAGCACTCACTCTGCCCGACGGCAGAAAAGTTATGCTTATTGATACGGTAGGGTTTATCCGCAGACTGCCTCATCATCTTGTTGAAGCGTTCAAATCAACGCTTGAAGAAGCGGCGTGTGCAAAAGTTATTCTCAATGTATGCGATGCTTCTGACCCCGAATGTGCCGAGCATATAGCAGTTACAAATGAGCTTCTTGAAGAGCTCGGATGCTCGGGCAAACCCGTTATCCCCGTGTTCAACAAATGCGATAAGCCAGAGGCGAAGGATAATATTCTTTTTGAACCGAATTCGGTTATGATTTCGGCACTTGAAGAAAAGGGCTTTGATGAATTGCTTGAGGCGATTCAGAAGGCACTCCCGCCCACAAGAGCAAAGGCTAAAATGCTTATTCCGTATTCAGACGGCGGTGCGGCGGCTGTTCTCCGTAAAGACAGCGTTATCAGTTTTGAAGAATACAGAGCCGAAGGCTTGTATTTTGAACTCGTTGCAGATGTTACAATGATAGACAGATACCAGAAATATTGCGTATAACCGTTACAATTTGTTAACTTGTTAAAGGTTGACAATTGAACAATATTCGTTTATAATGTTCATACAGTTTATCTGTATATAATAAAAAAGGGGGACAAAACAATGAATATCGATACCACAGGCATTGAAACTCTCATCTATGAGTTTATGAAAATGCTCGCAGATTTTGATATCAAAACTCTTGATTTTGACTGGATTGCTACTCTTCTTACCTTCTTTGCTCCCATCTGGAATCCCATCTGGGCAGCAGTTAACAGTTGGCTTGAAGTAAACTTCGGTTTCTGATTTAAAATTGTTTTGCAGGTCTGCTTTTGCAGGCCTGTTTTTCTTGCATATATTGATTTTATTTGGTATAATATCCTTTAAGAAAGGGATGCATAAAATGTTTCAGCAATTGATTGAATATTTTAACGAACGCAACGTGCTTATTCTCGGCTTCGGCAGAGAAGGCCGTTCAACTTATGATATAATCAGACGAAATCTGCCCGATAAACATATCGGCATTGCAGACAGACGAGAACTTGATATTACCGACCCCAACGTAACCTTACATTGCGGCGAAAATTATCTTGATGCCATCGGAATGTACGATACGGTTATCAAAACTCCCGGTATGTCATTCAGGGATGTTACCGTACCCGAAGGGGTTGAGGTTACTTGCCAGACCGACCTGTTTCTTCGCTTTTCAAAATGTATATGCATAGGCGTTACGGGTACAAAAGGCAAAACAACAACATCAACTCTCATCTACGAAATGGTGAAGCAGTCGGGTAAAACAGCTTGTCTTATCGGAAATATCGGTGTACCCGTGCTCGATAATCTTGCAGAGGGCGAGAGTGAGGTTGCGGTTATTGAAATGTCATCGCATCAGCTTGAATTTACAACCGCATCACCCCATATTGCGGTTATGACCAATATTTATCCCGAGCATCTTGACCATTATAACGGCTTTGGCGGTTATGTTGCCGCAAAGCTCAATATCATACGCCATCAGACGGGCTGCGATTATTTTATCTGCAACGCTCAGCAGAATTTTGATGAGTATTATAATTTCTCAAAAACCAGTGCAACCGTTATAAAGGTTTGCCTTGACGGCGGCAGAGGGGATGAGGCGATTATCGAAGCGGCGGCTTCAAACGAAAGGCTCAGAGGTCTTCATAACAGGCAGAATGTTTGCCTTGCCGCAACGGCTGCAAGATGCGTCGGTGTAAAGAATGAAGATATACTTGCCGCAGTTGAGAATTTCAAGGGCATTGAAAACAGAATGGAACCTATCGGCGAATATTACGGCATAAAATTCTATAACGATGCTATCGCAACCATTCCCCATGCGGTTGAATGTGCGGTTGAAGCTCTCGGCGATGTTGATACTCTCATTTTTGGCGGAATGGACAGAGGTATTGATTATTCAGGCTTTATAAAATATCTTGAAAGCAGCAGAATAAAAAATCTTATCGGTCTGCCCGATACGGGTATAAATATCTGCAATACCTTGCTTGCAAACGGCAGCCTGAAAAATATTTTTCTTGCCGAAGATATGGAGGCGGCTGTTGATGCTGCATTCAGATTTACACGGGAGGGTAAAAGCTGCATAATGTCACCCGCTGCATCAAGCTATAATGTATATAAAGATTTTGAAGATAAGGGAAATCACTATAAAACACTCGTAAAGAACTACGAAAAATAAAAAATACAGACACATCGAAAAATCGGTGTGTCTGTTCTTTTTTTAAAGAAATCTTCTGTTGTATCTGGGATGAATTTCAAAAGTGCCGTCGTTGTGAATTGTTGTGAGCGTTACGCCTTCAACCCATTCCGTTTCGGGTTTGCCGAACTTATCGCCCATATTATAAACCGCATATCCGCCGGGGAGATTGTAGCAGAGATGCACTCCTTTGTAGATTGCACACCAGTCATTGACGTGGTCGTGACCGCAGAAAACTGCCTGACCGCCTTTTTCAAGAATGGCATCAAACATTCCCGTATTGTGGTAAGATGAACCTACGCTTTCCCATTGCTCGCCGTGAAGAATTTCACATTCGCCCGAGGGTATGAATCTGCCGTTTTCAACCTCTTTGAAGGCGTGTGAATACTCAATAAGAGGAATGTGAAAATACAAAAATGAATCGGCGTGACCATACTCGGATTTAAGCTTATCGGATTCGTTCCTGTAAAAATCAATCTGTTCGTTTTTGAGGAAATCGTAACCGTGTTTATCAGCAGGCAGACCGTATTTTTCTTTGTCACGGTCAAGAATATCTCTGCCTGAATCAAAGAAGAAGAGCGATTTTTTGAGTTTTCCGCCTTCGCCGAGAATGTTGACGGTATAGTTACCGTAGCCGAAAAGTTCGTCAGGACCGAATTTGCAAAGGCAATGGTCATAGTCAACAAAGCTTTTCCATAGAAGCCACTTATAGAAACCTCTGTCCTCACGGGTTTCGTGGTTGCCGAAGGTTGCGGTCCAGTAAATTCCGATTTCTTCCATCATCTGAGCGAACTGAATTGCATCAATCTGCTGATATTTTGAAAGAATGTTGTCGCCTGTAAGCACAACAAGATCGGGTTTGGTTTCTTTGATGTGACGAACAAAATATTCCGTTGCCTTGGTGTTCACCTCGTGGTCAACATCAAAATGAAAATCCGTGCTTGAAAGAATTACAAAATCATCGCTCTTGATGTTGCCGTTTTCATCAACCTTTGCGATAGTGGTTGAATAATCGCTCTGAGAAATGATTTTAACATCGGTTGCCATTTTCTGAGGATTTGCTCTGCTGCAGAAGAGCGACTTGGGTCGCTTACCGCCCGTTATTTTATAAATTCCTTTTGCGAATGCAAGGTGAATTCTTACGGCAGACTGCCTGAAGAATCCCCATACATTATAAAGAATGTTGCTCATAGAAACACCGCCTTTTAATATGTTATCTTAATTATATTGCCGCTTCTTCTGTTTGTCAACTTAAAAACTTTTTTAAAATGTTTTTCAAAAGTCCGTTTTATGGTACATCATCTGCCGTATAATAAAGTCAAAGATAAGAAAACGCAAAAAAACTGTTATATTTAACCGGACAGCCGCATATTATTTAATAAATATTCTACAGTTAAAGCAATACACATTGTGGTTATATGTATTGACAACAACTATATATTGTGGTAGAATATGGTTAAAGAAAAAACTGTAAAAAACCGAACATTTGTATTGACAAACGAATGTTCATCTGCTATAATAAGCTTACAGAACAAATGTTTAAGCGTTTTCACAGGTGACGTTCATATATAAGGGAGGATTTAAAAATGACATTTTTTGAAATTATGGTAACATTCCTTGAGTTTGCCGCAGTGGTGCTTCTCATTGTGGGCTTTATAAATGAAAAGAAAATCATCGCTTTTGAAGTTAAGCTTGCCAGAGCGATAATGATTCATATCCGTAACTACCGCCGCCGTAAGCAGGCACAGGCACGTATGGCTTATGCAAACGTTCAGTCAAGAGCACCCGAAGATATTGAAGAGGCTGAAGAGGTTGCGGAAAGACCCGTTCTCAGAGTTATCAGTAACAACAGTTCACACAGAGTGGCATAATATACAGTTGTTTTGTTGTTCCTTTCTTTCTTTAAAAATAAAAGCCGCCCGATGGCGGCTTTTATTTTTTTATTTACCGTTTTTGCTGAGCAGTTCATGTTTGAGATCCCAGAGTGGCTGAGAAAGGTCAACATAATAATTATGGGGATTTTCAAATCTTGTAACTTCGTCCCAGAGGGTGTCAACCTGAGCTTTGCAGTAATCACGGATTTCTTTAACGCTTTTCTTCTTGAACACACATTTGCCTTTAACGAAAATCGGCTCAAGAAGTTCCCTTACTGTATAGTTTGTAACGGCTTTTCTCTTCCAGGTGAAATCGGGGTCGAAAAGCTCATATTCCTGAGTATCAAGAACATTTTCGCTTGCAAGAGCAATAAGGTCGGCAATCGCCTTGCCTGTTTCGTTATCGTAAAGGCGGTAGGTTCTTTTGTTGCCGGGTGTTGTGATTTTTGCAACGTTTTCGCTGAGCTTGATTTTGGGGATTACTTCGCCGTTTTTCTCAACCGCAACTATTTTATAAACTCCGCCGAGCATCGGGCTTGAGGATGATGTGATGAGTCTTTCGCCTACGCCGAACGAGTCAACCTTTGCACCCTGAAGGAGCATATCTCTGATGATATATTCATCAAGTGAGTTGGATGCAACGATAGCACAGTCGGGGTAGCCTGCTTCATCAAGCATTTTTCTTGCCTTGCGTGAAAGATAGGCGATATCGCCGCTGTCAATTCTGATGCCCTTCGGTCTTTTGCCGAGAGGTTTGAGAACTTCATCAAAAACTCTGATTGCGTTGGGAATACCTGATTTGAGAACGTTATATGTGTCAACAAGCAGAGTGCAGGAATCGGGATATTCCTTTGCGTAAGCCGTAAACGCTTCAAGCTCGCTGTCAAAAAGCTGAATCCAGCTGTGTGCCATTGTGCCGAGTGCGGGAACGCCGAACATCTCATCGCTTATTGCACAGGCGGTGCCTACACATCCGCCGATATAAGCTGCTCTTGCACCGTAAATTGCACCGTCTGCACCCTGAGCACGCCTTGAACCGAATTCCATAACGGATTTTTCACCCGCTGCACGGCATATACGGTTTGATTTTGTGGCAATAAGGCTCTGATGATTTATTGTAAGAAGAAGCATTGTTTCGATAAACTGTGCCTGAATAACGGGACCTTTTACCTTAACTATGGGTTCACCGGGGAAGATTGGTGTACCTTCGGGAATTGCCCATACATCACAGGCAAACTCAAAGTTTGCAAGATAATCAAGAAAATCTTCGCCAAAACCTTTGCTTCTGAGGTATTCAATATCTTCGGGTGTGAAATTGAGGTTTGCAAGGTAGTCGACAAGCTGCTCAACACCCGCCATAACAACAAATCCGCCGCCGTCGGGAACTTTTCTGAAGAACATATCAAAATATGCGATTGTATCTTTGAAATTATTTTTGAAATATCCGTTTGCCATAGTGATTTCATAAAAATCAGTAAGCATTGTAAGATTTCTTTCGGGTTTCATAGCACAAACCTTCTTTGCATAAATTAATGGATATATTATATCGCAATAAAAATATAAATTCAACCCGATTTTTGTAATAGTTTTAACCGTTTTTTGAAATTACGGCAGATGTTTTGCGGGGTGAAAAAATCTGAAAAATATATTGCAATTTCAAAAAAAGTGTGTTAGAATTGCACTATATTACAAGAAAAGTGTTCTAATTGACAGGTTACACTCGATAAATTATACAAAAAGTATAATTCGAGGTTGGTTTTGAATACAGTGTCCAGGAGGTAAAGAAATGAGAATCAGAAAGCAGGCACTCGGTGACAGAAACATCATCGGCGCAAAAGTAGAAGCAAGACGCAAGGAAATTAATATGAAGCAGAAGGATCTTCTCACCCAGCTTCAGATAAAGGGTGTTGACCTTAACGCATCGGGTCTTTCAAAGCTCGAAGGTCAGCTCAGATTTGTAACTGATTTTGAACTCAAGGCAATTTCAGAGGTTCTCGGAATGACTCTTAACGAACTTCTCGGCGTTGAAGAATAATTTGCTACCTATCATCTTATATACAACTCCTCATAGGAAAACCGTACCCGTAAAGGTGCGGTTTTCTTTTTGTGCATTTAAGACAGAATAAAATTATTTTTTGCTTGCAAATCCGATAATATATGATATAATTATAATGTATAAATATATATTGGAGGAATCGCCAATGGTTAAAGAATTTATGGGTAAGGATTTTTTGCTCGGCAGTGAGCCTGCAGTAAAAATGTTTGAGGCGGCAGACAAAATGCCGATTTTTGACTGGCATTGCCACCTTTCACCCAAAGAAATATATGAGAACAAACAGCCCGAGGATATTGCGTGGCTCTGGCTTGCGGGCGACCACTACAAATGGCGTGCGATGCGTTCGTGCGGTGTTGACGAAAAATATATAACGGGTGACGCAAGCGGCTATGAAAAGTTCAGGGCTTTTGCATCAATAATGCCCAATCTTATAGGTAATCCGATGTATCATTGGTGTCACCTTGAGCTGAGAAGATATTTCGGAATTTACGATATTCTCAACGAAGAAAACGCAGATGCAATATGGGAAAAGGCAAATGCCGCAATCAGAGCGGGCGGTTTCACCCCTCAGGAGCTTATAATCAAATCAAATGTTACTCATCTGTGCACAACCGATGACCCCGCAGATACTCTTGAATATCACAAGCTGATTGCAGAAAGCGGTTTTGCCTGCAAGGTGCTCCCCGCATTCAGACCCGACAAAGCACTCGGCATCGACCTTCCTTCGTTCAGAGGCTGGGTTGCCGATATGGAAAAAACAGCGGGCAAAGAAATCGGCGGTTTTGCTCAGCTTTGCGATGTGCTTCTTGAAAGAATTGAGTTCTTCGCATCTATGGGATGCCGTGCGAGTGACCACGCATTTGCTTATGTGCCTTATGAAGAAGCAACTGCAGAGGAACTCGAAGCAATTTTTGTGAAGGTTAAAAACGGCGGAGAGGCAACAGTTGTTGAAGCCGATAAATATAAGACGGCACTTCTCGCTTTCCTTGCGGCTGAATATGCAAAGCGTGACTGGGGTATGGAGCTTCATATCGGCCCGATGAGAAACAACAACACTCTGATGTTCAAAAAAATCGGCCCCGATGCAGGCTTTGATTCAATAGACGATAAAGAAATTGCGGGCAAGCTTTCAAGATTCCTTGACAGCCTTGCTGTTAAAGAACAGCTTCCCCGAACAATTCTTTTCACACTCAATCCCAAGGATAACTATGTGCTCGGCACAATGCTCGGCAACTTCCAGAACAGCGATGCAGAGAGCAAAATTCAGTTTGGCTCGGCATGGTGGTTCAACGATAATAT
>JAXJVE010000210.1:0-8664 GCA_036308705.1 Acutalibacteraceae bacterium | reverse complement strand
AATCAATTTTAATATTCAATAAAACATCTTCCCAGTTTTCATTGAACGTATCTGCTTGCGAATACGAAAAAGCAACAGGAATATCGACAAGAGAACCAATATCCGATACTTTGAATTTCAAAATATATAACAATCCGTTATCTGTAGCATTTTCCGTATGATTCCATAGAATACTGATGTTGCTCGAAGCACTCTCAATATTATAAAAAAAATCACCTTTTGACAAAGCATCTCCGGTTGTTATAGAAACAGGTTCAAGAATTTGACTATCATAGAAAACATTCATTCCGAATCCCATTATACCGTGATTGTTATTAATATAAACAGGAATGTTTATAAATTCTCCATCCGGTATTATTCTTTTATCTGAATAAATCACAAAAGAATCATCTGAATCGGATTTTAAAATTGTTAATTCAACATCAGAACAAATTGCATCAACACTTACTCCATTTACTGTTGCAGAAACACATAAGATTTCTATTATCTCCTTTGAATCGACATATTTTTCAGCATCAAATACAAGATTAAACAGCAACAAATTATCTGTTCCGATTTCTGAATTATTGAATTTCAAAGTTATTGTTTCGCTACCATTATCTATAATTTCATTAGCGAATTCTGATTTAATTTCTTTGAACTTAAGAATCTCACTATTAAATCTAAATGTGAGCACAAAATCTGTTAATCCTTTTGCGTTACCTGCAAAAACAGGAATCGAAAGTTCTTTACCAACCTCAACAGTAACAGGATCCGAGTAGAAATTCAACATGCTATCTTCAACTATATTTTTTATTGAAACAGTGTTACCAACACAAACAAATTCTACATTTTCAAATTCTTCATTGAAGGTATCATTCTGAATATACGATATTCCGATCGGATAATCACCCGACGATGCATTTTTATCAACCGCAAAATCAACAGTAAACATTGTTCCATCATTATAAATATTTTTATCAGTGTTATAAGTGATTTTTAATTTTCCTTCAGGCATCGCTCCGCCGATACTGTCGTCAAACGTACCGCTAATCAGCATATCCTCAACATTTACAGAAACAGGAGTAAATACATCACTGTTATATTCAACAATTATTGAAAATCCCATAAGCCCGGGATTTTTGCTGATAGTAACAGGAACAGACACTGTTTCCCCCGAGTTGGCCGACATATCAAGCGATGATATAATTGTACTGTCCGGTGCAACAGTAACTTCAACGGTAAATGATGTTGTTCGTTTGATTCCGTTTTCTGCGTAAGTAACATCAACAGTTTTTGTTCCTACAGAATTCAGATCACAATCAGTTTCAAAACCTTCACTTACAGTTTTATAAACTGAGTTAACATATTCTGCCTTGAGTACGAGGCCTGTTGTATCAAGTTCTTCACCAATAAAATAATTAAGTTTGTCCGGTAAATTCTGTACAGTAATATTTACAAGATTTCCTTCAACTACAGTAACATTAAATGATGTTTTACAACCTTGATATGTCACAGTAACTTTTTGTGTTCCAGCTTTGCTGAATTCCGAAAGTGAACACTCATATCCTTCTGATATAATCTCTTGTGAACCATCTGCATACTCTGCAAGAAGTGTCAATCTTCTTGTGTTAATAGGATCTCCAACACGATATTTCATTTTGATAGGTAATGTATTGACGGAAATCTTTACAGGAATACCCTTTGATACATTCACTTCAAAATCAGTCTCAAAACCTTCATAGGTCACCGTAACAGTACAAGAACCTAATGATTCAAGTTTATCAAGACTGCATAAATATCCTTCTGTTATTTCGGCAATTTCTCCGTTATCATAAATAACATTCAAACTTAACCCATATGTGTTCAATGTTTCATTTAGAATATAGTCTTTTTTATCAGGCAACGAAGCTATTTCTATCTGTACTATTTCGCTTTCAGTCCATTTTGCATAAAGAGTATGGTCTGACAATGTTTCTACAATTGAATCTGATGTTATTTCTGTAACTCCGTCAGAAAGATACCATCCGACGAATTTGTGCTTACTCTTTTGAGGGATTGGTAAATTGCCATATGTACTTCCGTATTCAATCTCAAATTTGTCTGATTCTGAGCCAGACAAAATTCCTCCATTTGAATCAAGTGTCACATTTACACTTTCAGGAATCCAATGTGCATAAATCTCATGATCATATGCATTTATCATCGGAGTATCGAATGTTATTTTTTCACCCCCGTCAGGTTTTGTGTACCAACCATCAAAGGTATATCCCTGGCGGATCGGAACCGGAAGCGATGAATATGGTTTGCAATACAACACATTTTTTCTTACTGTTTTGCACATTCCGCCATTTGGATTTAAATTTGCCTCATACTCCTCGGGAGTCCATTTTGCATAAAGAATAACATTTTCACCGTATGCAACAGGCTTATCAAAATCCCACGGAATTGTTAAATCTTCATCATCATACCATTCGACGGTATAACCTGCTTTTTCAACAGCCGGGAAATCCAACGGTATGCCGCAAGGAATTTCGGCATATTGAATAAAAGTATCGTCTGTTTCGTATAACCATAGTCCTGCCGTTGGTAAATCATATTCAACAACAAAACCTCTGCCTGTAGTTGTATTTTTTGCATCATTCCATGCAGCGTTGGTTATATAATATTCAAGATAATCTTCTGTTCCTCCATTACCATTATTGGGGTTTCCGTGTGAAAAATTTGAATACGAAAAGTTTTCTCCGGTAACATTCAGCCAGACACCTTCCATCTCACTGTCACTCGCACCATACCAATAACCGTTTGGGGCTTTTCCGCTTGAAATCAACTTTTTTACAAAAGCATCTTCATTTTCATCTGTAATAACAGCAAGGTGTCCTCCTTTTGATTCGCTGATCAATTCAGCGTCATGCCAAGCGTAACATTTATCATAAACCTCATAGTAACTATTACCGTGGTATCCCGTAGCAACCGGAGTTATATTTTTCAATGGAATTTCACAAATAAAGCCTACATTTGCCAATTGATAATATTTGTCTGTTGACGATGAATTACCTTCGTTATAATCGTCATTCCAACTTCCGGCAGGTTTAAGCTCCGAACGGCTTTCTGAATAAATCTGCCCATAATCCTGATTATCCGTTGATGATCCGCTTGGTTCTTTATCACCCCAGTTAGTATATGAATACTTTTCTCCTGTTACCCATTTCCAAACACCTTCCGTTTCGGAATCTGTTAAACCAATCCAATATAATTTTTTGTTTTTCTTAAGATTTTCTACTACTTTCTGTTCTTCAGCACTCGTAATTGTTACCAAATGCCCGCCTATATTTTCACAATATGTTTTTGCTTTTGTCCACGAAAGAGAATCATCATAAACTACATATATACTGTCCTCAGTAAATTCGACGTCAACAGGTTTTCCTAAATCTTCAAACTCACATATAAATCCTCGCATCAAAGAAGTCCCGGACTCGTCATTCCACTTTGACGTTTCCACATATTGTTCAAGATAATATTCGTTTCCATACTTATTGTTCGGCTCGTATTCGTCCCAATATTTATAATCAAAAAGCTCGCCGGTAATCCATTCCCACGTACCATCTTGATTTGAATCGTTTGCTCCAAGCCAATAACCTTTTTTTGAAGAATCAGTATTTTCGGAAACAAGTTTTGTGATAACTGCTTTCTCTTCGGCGGATGTAACAACAGCCAAATGTCCTCCGAGAAATTCACAAATTTTTTCAGCTTCGGTCCAACTGACATCATCATTGTAAATCACATATGTATGATTATTGAACAAAGCCGAATCAACACCTTCATATATTTTGTTTACAGAGGAAAACATATATTCAATCGAATTATCAATACAGTATTGGTGTGCGTATGAATTTTCTTCACATAACACTGTAAAACCTTCCGTGTTCCGAAATGCATATGACGAAACATTCGTTACATTCGAAGGAATTTCAACCATTTGAAGAGCAGGACAAGACGCAAAAATATTACCATTAAACTCTGTAAGTTTTCCGTTTTGCATTCTCACAAGTGTCAGATTGTCACAATCTTCAAAAGCATCGCCTCCTATATTTACAACCGTATCAGGTATTTCAATACTTGATAAATTATCGCAATTATAAAAAGCAAATGGCTCTATGCTCTCTGCGTGGTTCAAATCTATTATTGCAAGATTTGAGCAACTTCTAAACGCATTGTTGCCAATAATTGACCCATAAGGAAGCGTTATCTTTTTCAATTCTGTGCAATGAGCAAAAGACGAATCACCTATTGTTTTAACGCTGTAAGGAATATTTATAAAACATAAACTATAGCAGTCTGCAAAAGCAGTATCTGGAATTTCTGTAAGTTTGTTGCAATTCATATAAACTCTTTCGAGCTTTTCACAACTTTTAAAAACACCACAACCTAAACTAATAACATTTTCAGAAATCAAAACGTTGGTTAATCCTGTGCAATTTGAAAAAGCGCAGGTTCCGATTCTTTCAAGTGTTTTCGGCATAATAACAGATGTTGCAAACCCCAATCCCGAAAAAGCATTGTCTCCAATCCCTGTAACGCCATCGTGTACTGAAATAGATTTAATTAGTTTTCTATACTTATACCAAGGAGCAGAATATTCAGACCAATTCTCCATATCTCCTTTACCCAATATAACAAGTCTGCCTGTATTCGGGTCAATCGTCCACATAAGGTTTTCTCCGCATTCACCGGATATTGAAGAAGTCATAAAAAATACAGTTGATTTTTGAAGATAGGTGTTGTTAGTTGAATCAATTGTAATCGATTCCCAATCTTCATCCGAACCATAAAAATTTATGTCAGTAAGATTTTTACATAAATAAAATGCATCACGATCTATGCTGGATATACTGTTACTGAATGTTATTTCAGTTAAGCCTTCACAATCAAAAAAAGTACTGTCCGGTATACTTGTTATGTCGTCAGGTAATGTTATGCTTTCAAGTGAACGACAGATTTTAAATACGCCCTCGCCAAATTCAGTGACGCCTTTACCGATTGATACACTTTTAAGAGAGTTACAAAGATTAAATGCTTCATCGCCTATAGACGTAACACTGTCGGGGATTATGATACTTCTTAAATCCATGCAGTTATAAAATGCCTTATTATTTATTTTTGTCACAGGATAGCCAGCCAACTGTTCCGGAATTACAACATTTCCCCGATAATTGTTCCCGTAAGAATGACCGTAGGTTATAGTCACTTCACCATTTTCAACAATATAATAAAATCCATTGGTATATTCATAAGCGTTTGCTTTAAGCCATCCAAATAAATCTATGTCACTGTATACAGCAAGCGAGAAACTTGCAATCACAAAAGATAACGACAGTAAAACTGCTGTCATTTTTTTTATTATTTTTTCCAAGTTATATCACAACCTGTTTGATAGTTCTCCGGCGGACAGATTGCCCGCCGGAATTAAAGTTTTAAATAGTTTCTTTACCTACAAGGTATCTTGAAACTACAGATGCATCACGATTATTTACATAACCGTCACCATTGACATCCATAGCACAAATCTGAACCTCTGTAGGAGACTCTTTATTAACAAGATCTCTTGAAATTCTCGATGCATCTTTGTTAGTAACATATCCGTCACCATCCATATCGCCTGAAACAACAACCGTAATTGAATCAAGCTCTTTATTGCCATCCATAAGCTTAATTACAGTTCCCGTACCAACCGAATCATCATCTGAAAGCACGTTGCCATTGATGTCTGTAAATACAAGTTCATTGTTAAGGAACTGAGATTTAACTTCAGCAACGGTTTCTGCATAATGTTCCTGAGTTTCGGCATCCGTTGAAATGGCGAAGCCTCTGATATATCCATAATCATCAACGGAAAGGTGAGCTTTGCCGACAAGAGTGAGTTCATCACTTGGGTTACCTACAACATTAATTTTGCAAGTTGCGGTTTCGCCGTTATCGACGATTATCGCATAAATTTCAGCAGAACCTTTACCTGTTGCAGTTACAACACCATTATCATCTACAACAGCAACATTCTCGTCACTTGATGCCCAAATTATTTCAGGTTTCTCAACATTACCTCCGGTTGTTGCTGTAAGTGTATATGTGTTGCCGGACATCATAGTGTAACTTGAACGATTAAGTTCAATTGTTACATATTCATCTTCGGGAACGTAAACAGCATTAACGGTAAGATTTTCTGTTACTGCAGCATATTCATCCGTATCCCAACCTATAAATACATATCCTTCTCTTGAAGATACTTCAGGAGCAATCGCTGATGACAGATAAGGTACACTTTCTTCGCTGAGTACAACACCGTCATAATCAACAAACTCAACTGTATATGTATTTGCATCATAATCAAGATAAATTGTTTTATCTTCTGTTATAGTGCCTGTTGAAATATCCCAGGGTTCCGAGAATGTCAATTCTCCTGTTTCTTCATTGAATTCATATGCAAGATATGCACCTGCAACAGTGTATCCATAGTATTCAGGAATACCATCCTCAAGAACCATTCCACCATTAACGATACCTGTGTAAGCATTTGTACCCCATTCTGGCACCTCAAGATTCAACAGGAATTTGTCTGCTTCATTTCCGTCGTTAATTGCATAAAGTGCCGTAGCTTCCTGGCTTACATTCATATTGAATGCAGTTGCAATAAACCTGAGTTGACAAGTATCAGAAACTTTTATACCGGTTGCTTTGTTGTATTCCAAAGCTGTTTCGCTCATCATCGGGTCTGTTCCGTCTGTTGTGTAGTAAATAACAGCCGATTCTGTATCACAAGAAAGTCTGACTGTCTGTGCACTCGAATAAGAGCCTGATTCAAGGTCTGCAACAGGTGTCTCTGTGGTATTAACAAACATATACTGCGGATAAAGCTGTGTGTTTTCTGTAACAGAAAGCATTTCAACTTCTGTTAACGTTTCGTCTCCCTCTGCTTGCCAACCGAAGAATATCATATCTTCAGGGACTTCAACTTCGGGTACAACAGGTGCGTCACCGTATTCAACCGACTGAACCGAAAGAACTTCACCCGAATTATCAATGCCGTTGAAGGTTACCTCATATGTCATTGGCTCATAAAGAGCAGTTACAACCATATTTTCTTTAATGTTTGTAACGCCATCAAGCACTTTATCCCAGCCGATAAACTTAAGTTCCGCAGTATCAAATGCTTCGGGGGGAACTAATTCAGCGTTATGATCATACTGTCCGAACGTAAGAGGTGTTTCGGTATTCATGGGATCATAGTATGTCACGTCATAAACATTCGGAATATAGATAGCATTTATGATTGTGTTAGCTCTTATATCTGTGCTTCTCATATCCCAATGAGAGAAAGTATAACCCTCATGAACAGGAATTTCAGGAACAACAGCATCTTCTCCTCTGAACACAACCTGTGTATCAATTACCGAGTCATCCTTATCTTTGAATGTTACAGTATACTCATATTCAGAATCGGGCACTTCGATTTTACCAAGATACATAGCACTGTCTGCACCCTCAATACCAAGCGTAACAGTGAAATCACCTGTTATCGCCGTTGGCTCTTCACGGAGAATATACGGTTCGAAGAAATAGTTACCTTCAGGATCAACAACAGTCTGTGCAACATATTCAGTAGTCCAGTCAGAAGCTTCGGTTACTTTATAAATAAACAAAGTAACTTGTTTTCCCGCGTACTCCGTGCCAAGATTTCCGACACAGAAATCGTCTCTCTGGTTTGTTGTGTCTGTGGTGCTTCGTTTGGGCAAATCGGTTTGATATCTATATACCGTTTGTGTTTGAACCTGGTTAGTCTGATCAGGCTTTTGTTCAACATATGCATCCTGCCAATCAGAAAAATTTGTCCATTTTTTAAGATGATAGGTATAAATCTTGTCAATTGCTTTATATTCCTTATGTGAACCGGATTTTACTTTTTGATCTACCTTTGCGGTTGTGTAATCACCTTGTTTGTTAACGTTGCCTGCCCACCAGAAATCACTTGCACTTCCGTAAGCCATTTTGCCGTCAAAAGATTTATATTCTTTTAAAGGTTTATCGGTAAACTTATATTCCCATTTTCCTTTGCATCCGTGATTGTTGGCCCAATTTGAACTGTATGACCACCAGGTGCCACTGTTTTGATACGCATATCTTTTATAACAATATTTTTTTACAGTTTTATAATCAGTAACTGTTTTTTCGCTGATGGTTCTGTATTCCAATGCTGCCGGCTTTGTTCTTGACCAGTTGCCTTCAACAGGGTCGGGTCCTGTTGTTTCATAATGAGTCCAACCTTGTGCAACAAGATTATTTGTCTCTGCTTTTGTGTTAACAGTGGTTTTCTGAAGCTCTTTATATTGGTACTGTGTTTTTGATTGAATTTCGCCTACACCGGGCTTGCCTTCAGGATTTTCCGTTGACCATGAAGACCATTTATCATCGTCACGAACTCTTACCGTATAATGTCCTGCAACGGGAACGGTACTCTTGAAGTTTTCAACCGCATAAATTTCAACGTAGTCAGCAATAAGTCCCTTGGAATCCATAATTTCGTCAACGGGAATAAGAACCTTAAGTTCTACCTTTTTCTTGATTTCATCTGAAGACAAATCGGTTCCCGCTTCATTTCTCTCAACAAAATAAACTGTTGATTCTGTTGTT
>JAXJVE010000209.1:0-5451 GCA_036308705.1 Acutalibacteraceae bacterium | reverse complement strand
CCCCTTAACTGCGCCTGCCACAACGCCTCTGATAATATATTTCTGGCAGAAAAGATAAAAAATGATAATAGGCAGAATTGCAAGCACAAGCATTGCCATAAGTGCACCCATATCTTTGTTGCCGTAACCGCCCGTAAGTGCCATCTGAACCGCAACGGGCAGAGTTCTGCTTTTGCCTGAACCGAGAACAAGATAGGGGAGAAGATAATCGTTCCATATCCACATTGCGTTCAGAATTGCAACAGTTATTGCCGTTGGCTTAAGAATAGGAAATACAACAAGAAAAAAAGTTTTGATCGGGCTGCATCCGTCGATGGTTGCGGCTTCTTCAATTTCGTGCGGAATACTTCTCACAAAACCGCTGAACATAAAAACAGAAAGCCCCGCACCAAAGCCGAGATAAATCAGAACAATACCCAAACGGTTGTTGAGATTGAATTCGTAAGCATAGTATGTCATTGTATACATAACCATCTGAAACGGCACTATCATACTGAAAACAAAAAGATAATAAAGAAGTTTTGTAATTTTGTTTTTTACCCTGACAATATACCATGCGGTCATTGAGGTCAGAATTACAATTCCGATAACAGAAAAAACGGTTACGAATACCGAATTCATAAATGCCTGAAGAAAATCAGATTGGGTAAAGCCTTTTATAAAGTTATCAAAGCCCGCAAAGGCTTCACCTGAAGGCAACGAAAAAGGCGAATCGGATATATAAAAATTGCTCTTTACAGAGTTGAGAAGGATGATGAAAACGGGTGCAAGAAATAAAAATGCAATAAAAACAAGAAGGGCATAAGTGAATGTTTTTTTCGCTTTCATCAATGTTCAACCTCCTTTTGCCTTGTTGCACGAAGCTGAATGAATGCGATAACCGCAACAAGCATAAAAAATATAACCGCTTTTGCCTGACCGGTGCCGTGCCATTGTGCGAGTTTCAATCCCGTGTGGTCATAGAAAGTTTTATATATATCAAGTGCAAGCAACGATGTTTCTGCCGATTTACCGTTAAGTGCAAGGTTCTGATCAAATATTTTGAATGCGTTTGTAAGGGTAAGAAAAGTGCAGATTGTTACAGACGGCATAACCATCGGTACCGTAATGCGAAAAAGCGATTGTAAAGGCGTTGCACCGTCTATTGCGGCAGCTTCGTGAAGATAATCGGGGATATTCTGTATGCCCGCAATATAAATTATCATCATATATCCTATAAGCTGCCAGTTCATCAATACAACAAGACCCCAGAAACCGTACTCGGGTTTATAGGTGATATCAACGCCGAAATAAGCGAGAACACCGTTGATTATCAGGCTCCATATATGGCCGAGTACGATTCCGCCGATAAGATTGGGCATAAAAAATACCGTTCTGAAAATGTTTGTTCCTTTAAGCCCTTTTGTGAGAAGCAAAGCGAGTAAAAAAGCGATAATATTAACCGATACAACCGAAACTGCGGTGAATTTTACGGTCAGCCACAGTGAATTGAGAAACGTTTTGTCGCTTGTGAAAATTCTTATATAGTTTGCAAGCCCTACCCATTCGCTGCTGTTTACGGTTCTGAACTCCGTAAATGAAAGGTAAACACCCATAATAAACGGAAGAAGAAATGAAACTGTAAACGCAATAAGGGTAGGCAAAAGAAAAACGGGAAAATATTTTTTCAGCGTTTTCTGCATACAATCAACTCCGGGAATTTCAATACGCTTTAATTATTCCCCGAATTCTTTTTTCCATTCGTCAACGGCAGCCTTTTTAACATCGTTCCAGTTTGCTGTTCCCTGAGAATATTTAAGAAGCAAATTGCCGAGCATATCTTTATAATTCGTGCTTGGAAAAACCGTGAAATTCCAGGGAATATTTGTGATTCCGTCTGTATTCATCCATCGGATAACCTCTCTTGCAAGAGGGTCATCAGGTTCTTCACCCTGAGCAAAAGTATCAAACGGAGAGATGAATCCAAGCTCCTCGGTTACAAATTTTTTGCCCGTATCTGAGCTGAAAAGCCAATAAAGAAAGTCTGCGGCAGCCTTTTGTTCCGCTTTGTCCGCTTTAGCGTTGATACACATAAAATTTTCGGTTCCGATGCAAATGCCCGTTTTTTCTTCACCGTCAATGCCCATATATATCGGCATAAATTTAATATCATCCGCATTGACCGTGTTACCTGTTACGCCGAGAATCTGAGATGCACCCCAGTTGCCGTTTTGTACCATTGCACATTTGCCGAGTGCAAATTCAGCCATAGATGAAGTTACATCAACCGTACCGAGCTGTTTTTTGTCGGTTGTTGAATTATTGATATAAAGGTCGAAAATATTTTTATAATTTTCGGAATATTTAAAGTCTATTGACTTGTAGCCGTTGCCTGTAAGGTCGATGTTTTTATCACGGAATTCCTGCGTTACGGGAATATTCATAAGATGGGTCTGCCATCTCCAGTCTTCACCTGTTTTGAGCGATGTTGTCGCAAAAACGCCTTTGATTCCGAGCTTGTCTTTGTTTGCCTGCATATCTTCAACAACAGCTTTAAGCGTTGAAAAATTTTTGATTTCATCGGCTGATGAAATATTTACTTTTTTATCTGAAAGAGAAAAATATTTATCAAGAATTTTTTTGTTATAGATAATTCCGTATCCCTCAACAACATAGGGGATTGCATAAACTTTTCCGCCCGATGTTATTGCAAGCGATTTATCTGTAAGATGTTTGTAAAGTTCGGTATCCGAAAGGTCGGCACAGTAATCAGCCCACGAAGCATAACCTATAGGCCCGTTAATCTGAAAAAGGGTAGGGGCTTCATCGGTTGCCATACGAGCCGTTAATGTTGATTCGTATGTGCCCGATGCGGCAGTTTCAACAATAAGCTTTATGCCCGTTTCTTTTTCGTATGCATCCGATATGCGTTCATAAACCTCTGCGATTTCAGGCTTGAAATTCAGATAACGTATTTCTTTTATTGCGGCAGAAGAATTGTTGTTGCCGTTTTCGGCGTTTGTATTTTCTCTGTTACAGCCTGCAAAAAAACTTATAAGCAATGTTGCTGAAAGAAAAACAGAAATAAATTTTTTCATTGTAATCCTCCGTATTTTTGATGTAATTATTATGTACATAAAAATATCGGATAATACAAAACGCCGCCGCAGATTGCTCTGCAGCGGCATTGTTTTTAATAAATATAATTTTTGGGGTTCTGAGTTTCGCCCTTATAAATAACTTCGAAGTGAAGATGCGGGCCTGTTGAGTTACCTGTTGAACCTACCTTGCCGATAGTCTGACCTGCATCAACATAATCGCCGACAGAAACGGTAATGGAGCCTTTTACCATGTGTGCATATCGTGTTTTATAGCCGTTACCGTGGTTTATAAGCACCATATTGCCGTAACCTGAACTGCTTCGCTGAACAACCTCAACTCTGCCGCTCTGAGATGCAATAACAGGAGTGCCGAGAGCACCGCCGCCGCCTCTGATAAGGTCTATTCCGTTGTGCCAACCGCTGCTTCTCCAGCCGTAAGGCGAGCTTACGCTGTGACAACTCGGTGCGGGCCAGAGGAAGCCTTTGTCTGAAGCCTCGCCGATATATACACCGCCGTAAGTGGTTTTTGTGCCGACGGTAACGATTTCATCAATCGGCTCTATGATTGTTTCGTATGAATATTCGGTAGTGTCAAGCTCACCGTCAATGTAAATCTGAGTTTTTGTAACTCTTTCACTGCCGTTGACACCCTTCTGGATTACATCTCTGTAACCGCTGTATTTTGAAGCATCACGCTTTTTGATTGTGTCATATTCTATATCTCTTACAGAAGTGGATGTAACGATTTTTCTGATTCGAACAAGTCTGTCTTCGCCTGTAAGAAGTTCTGCAAGCTGTGATGCATCCCACATTACACTTTCGTCGTCACGGTAAAGACCCTGAACATAATCAATTGTTTCCGCAAAACCAACCACATATCCGTTTTGCTCTGCATCTGATTCGTAAGGCTCGAGTATATCGTAGAAAACGGTTTTTGCATCAGATTCGTTTTTAACGGCACAGATGAACTCGCCGTCAACATAAATTCCGCAGGCATGGGTAAGGTTATCAACGGAATTTTCGATTATTTTATCCGATATGGCACGTGCATCGTTAAGCTTGTCAACAGAAACAATGCTCAGATTATATGATGCTCTGAGATCTGACGAAGATGAAGCCGGGGCGGGGTCGATACTTGTTTTATCCGAAGAGTATGCACCCGTGCTGAGCTTATTTTTGACAAGTTCTTTGGCTTCGATATAAACCGCTTCATCCGAAATATATCCTATGCTCTGATCGTTATATATAACCTCAAGAGCAAATGTTGCGTTGTTCCAATAATTGATTGTAATGAGCAGTACGGCGAATGCACCGAGGGGCATAAGCAGATTTATACCCGTTTTGATAAGTCCGCTGTGACGGATAAAAGCCTGTTTCACATAATGAAAAATTACGGAAGGCAAGGTGAGAGGCTTTTTGAATGCGTGTTTTATTGATTTGAGTGCACGCTTTATTTCACGCCTGAAGTTTATTGATTCACGGACTGTTCCTTTAACTGTTTTTATTACATTTCGTTTTGTGTTTTCGGTTGCATGTGAAATTGAATGAAATATATACAGAACAGGTATTTTTATTATTTTGAAAATAACGGAAAATATAACCGAAAGAATTTTGTAAATCATATCACCGAAGCTATAAAATGCCGCATATACAGGATTTGCTTCGCTGATATCAAAATCGGGTTCTTTTTTACGGGGCTTTTTTTCTTGTTTGGATTCTTCCTCAGCAACGGCTTCGGGAGTTTCAACAATTTTATCGCTGTTTATGAGCATATCAATACGTTCAAGTTCTTCCTTGACGGTTTCACGCTCATCTATTTCGGGCATAATATTGCTTTTGGGTGCAGCTTTTTTTTCTTTTTCGGGGGAGGTGTTACTTTGTGCTGTTTCAAGCTGAAGAGAATATCTTCTTTCAATATCCTCTCTTATTGCCTGCATCTCAAGAGCACGCCTTGCATCATCCCTTTTTTTCAGCTCCTGTGCACGCCTCTGCGTTGATTTTTTTACAGGTGTGCCGTAAAGCTTTGAAAGGTCATAAAAACCGTCTGTTACCTCGTCAATATCCGATGGCTTTTGTGCTTTTGTATTTTCAGCGTTATTAACTTTTTTGTTTTCTTTATCCATTAACAAACGCTCCGATTAGTTTATTATCCTATCTATTATAATAGAAAATCGGCATATTTACAAGAGAATTTTAAAAATATGCCGATAATTGATATTCAGTTGATATTCTGAAGAAATCTTTTTAATGCATCCTGCCAGGTCGGTAAACGTTCAAAACCGTTTGCGTCAAGCGATTTTTTTGAAAGGCGTGAATTTGCGGGTCTTGTTGCAACGGATTTGTATTCTGAACTTTTTATGGGAGTTATTTT
>JAXJVE010000208.1:0-1868 GCA_036308705.1 Acutalibacteraceae bacterium | reverse complement strand
CTTATATTCATATTTTTTCACCCCTTCAATAACTAATACGCAGTTTTTCGGCTGATTCCTTCAAAAAAATTATGAACAAATTGTTAACTTTTCCTTTTTAATATTCCGCTGAAGAAGGAAAGTGTTTTTGAAAGCCTTGCAAAAACAGACGGATTCCATTCTTTTTCGGGTGCGGGAGTTATGCCGATTTCGTTGAGAATTTCAGTATAAACCGCAAATCTTCTTTGAAAATCGGCAAGATTCTTATTATCTTTATCTGTCCAGCCCGTTTCGGCAACCGACGTAATTCTCGGGAAGAACATAAAGCAAAGATGCTCAAAATTATTTATATATTCCGTCCATATCGGAGTTTCAACGCCGATAACGGTATTTTTATTGTTTATATCCTTGTGCACGGGGTCATAGTTATATGTCTTTTTAAGCGGAGTCATTCCGTAGGGATAATCGCAGTAATAGTGGTAAAAATCGGAGTTAATCATTCTGCCCCCGTTATTGGCAAAATCAACAGAAAGATTTTTTCTGTCCATCCACATCTGCACGGTAACATCGCCGTCAACAATACCGCTTTTCAGACTTTCGTTCCACACAACGGCTTTTCTGCCTTTTGATTTGAGAAAATCAACAACTCTGTTGGTAAACCAACCCTGAAGCTCCTCTTCGTTTTTGAGATTTTCTTTCTTTATTCTTTCCTGGCAATGCGGACATTCCTTCCAACGCTTTTTGGGAGCTTCATCGCCGCCGATATGGATATATTCAGACGGGAAAATTTCAAGAATATCCGAAAGAATATCAAAAACAACATCAAAAGTTTCGTCTTTGCCCGCACACAAAATATCGGCATATATGCCCTGAGATGTTTTGACTTCAATCGCTTCGCCCGTACAGGAAAGCTGAGGATATGCGTGAAGAATGGCAGAAGTATGCCCGGGCACATCAAATTCGGGAATAACGGTTATATATCTTTCGGCACAGTAATCAACGATTTCTTTCATTTCGTCTGCGGTAAAATATCCGCCGTATTCTCCGCTCTCTTTAAGCCTTCCGAAATCGGAGCTTTTTCTGACCGAACCTCTGAGTGTTGCATCGGGTCGGCGTGAAGAATATATACGGAAACCCTGGTCATCGGTAAGATGCCAGTGCATAACATTCATTTTTACGCTCGCGGCTGCATCAATCAGCTTTTTTGTATCTTCAACGGAGAAAATGTGGCGTACCGTATCGAGCATAAAGCCCCTGTAAGGGAATGCGGGCTTATCCTCAATTTCAACGCACGGACATTCAGCGCCAAGCTGACGGAGAGTTTGTTTGCCGTAAAAAACAGCCTTTTCCGAACCGCCGACAAGCTTTATTCCGCTTTTATCAACGGTAAGCACATATTCTTCATCGGCAAGATTCTGCGATATTGAAACATCGGGCACAAAATCCGTTTTTGTTTCACCGCCGAGATATTTTATTTTGTTGGGTGCGGGAATAATGTTGATTTTATTTCTCATAGCTTTCCCCTATTAATTAACGGGCTGCAGTATATACCGCAACCCGTTTTCAGTTTTAATCGTCATCTTCCTCTTCGTCTTCTTTTTCAGGTTCGGGAAGAATTTCAACTTTTATTTCGTCGATACGGCGTTCATCAATTGAAAGAACAGTAAATCTGAGGTTTTTATACTCTGCAACGATAGGCTCTTCACCGATTTCAGACGGCAGATATCCGAGCAGACTGATAACAAAGCCGCCGAGAGTATCGTAATCGCCTTCGGGAAGCTCAACTCCGACAAGCTCATCAACCTCATCAAGGTCTGTTGTACCGTCAACGGTGAATGTTGTTTCGTTTATCTGCTTGATTTCTTCTTCTTCATTATCGTATTCATCCT
>JAXJVE010000207.1:0-3388 GCA_036308705.1 Acutalibacteraceae bacterium | reverse complement strand
TGATTTTACCGCCGAAACTTTCAGCTTCCTGACCGCCGCCGATTGCCGCAGCGTCTTCCGAACCTGCAACGATGTTGCCGCCGTTTATGGTGATTGAGTCAACGTAGCCGCTATCTGCACCGCCGATGCCCGCACCGTCATCATAAAGGCTGAGTGCGGTTATATCGCCGCCGTTAATGATAATTTCGCCGCCGATTCCGTCGTCACCGACACCGATGCCTGCACCGTCATCCATCAAACATTCAGCCCTGATTGTTCCGCCGTTGATTGTGATTTTACCTGCACCGCCTCCATAACCGCCGCCGATACCTGCGCCGTCGCCGAGACTGAGGGCAAAAATTGTGCCGCCGTCAATAGTGATTTCGCCGTTATCTCCATCTTCTGCGCTGCCGATACCTGCATGATCATCCTGACCGATAGCAACAAGGCTTCCGTTGCTGTCTTTTATGCGAAGCTTTGAATTTTCATCAATTTCGATACCTGCTCCACAGCCGATTTCCCAGCTATAGCAAGCAAAAGCGTTTGCACCGAAAAGATTAAGTGTAACGTCTGAACCGCTATAGATGCCGAAATTGCCCCAAAATCCTGTAATATATGTATTTACAAGATCAAATTCAACTTCATTACTATATGTATAAATGCCCCAGTGAACGTAATCTTCGTCGCCATCATCCTTAGGCTGTGTTTCAAGGATTACATATTTGCCGTCGTATTCATAGACAACTTCGTCGCCTGTATCTTCGTTATAATAAGTGTAACCGGGGACATCAATATAATAATAATCGTTAATATATACACGGTTTCCTGCACTCATGTTGATAACACCGTTGGGAACGGGGTCTTCAAGTTCAACAAGAGCGTTAACTGCATTTTCGATTGCCGATGCCATAGCATCAACTTCTGCCTGCTTGCCTGCAGGGAGCATTCTTTCAACGCCCTTTACCGCTGTTACAAGAGCTGCAACGCTGTCTGCCGAATAATATTCAAGATAATCGGGAATCTGAGCAAGAGCGTCATCAACCTCAGTGTAATCTGCAACGTTGATTGTGAAGATTGTCTGGAGCATTTCATATTCACTCATATCAATCTTTTCAAACACCGCATCTTCCGAATCGGGCAGATAAATCTCAACACCATATTCTGTACTGAAACCGCCGTTGATCCACTTGAAAACATAGCTTGAATTCTCGTCATAGGGCAAAGAATAGGTATCATATTCATCGCCCGTCATATTTTTGATAACGGTAACGGGTTCGCCGTTAACATAAACAAGAATTGCGCTGTTGTCCCACTCATATTCGTATTCGCTGTAAAGACGGAGAACCATCGCTTTTTCTGTGTTGTATTCTTTGTAAGAATGATTGCAGTTTACACAGGTGTATTTGATATATTCTGCTTCTGTTTCCGTTGCGGGAACAAGGATTCCGTTATCAAAAGAATGTTTAACAATACCTGTTTCCTCATCGCCGTATCCGCAGTGTTTGCATACTTTGATGCAATAATCGGAACTGAACTCCTGATATTCTGTCATTGAGTGGGGAACTTCTGTTCCTTCAATAAAACCGCAGTCTTCGCAAAAACTTCCGCAGGTTTTGTCATCTAAAAATACGGAATAAATATTATGAGGTTCGGCTTTTTCCGTCAGACCGCAGACATCACATTTGTACTGATGAGTTTCTGCAGTCTGATGATATGCTGCAGTTTCGTGTTCACAGGTAAAATTACAGGAATCGCATATATGATCGCCGTTGAAGTTGTGGTCTTTAACGGCAGGAATTACTTCGCCTGTAAAATATTCGTCGCATTCAGCACAGTAAAGACCTGCTGAGTTGCCGTTTTTGCAGGAGGGGGCGATACCTTCTTTGTGTTCAACAAAGTGAATGTCTTTTGCAAAAAGGTGTTCATTATTTTCATCAATTACAATTTCATTCCAGTCTTCCTGAGTGCCGTTATAATGAACTGTTTTAAGCTTTGAGCTATAAGCGAGAATATCCTCTCCTACTGTTTCCACGCCTGAGCCGATAACAAGAGATTCAAGGAATCCACAGTTAAAAAAGACAGCATAATCAAGATTTTTTACACTGTCAGGAATAACAATGGATTTAATATTGGATTTGCTGAAGCAAACGTCAGGAATTTCAGAAATTCCGTTGCCGAGTAAAATTTCTTCGATTTTAGAAACCTCAAAGGCACATTCTCCGATAGAAGTAACAGTATCAGGTACGGTTACTTTTTTCAGACAGACATTTCCATAGAAAGCATAACCGGCTATGTTTTTAACTGCAGCGGGAATTGTATATTCGGTTGCTCCCTGTTTCTGCGGGAAAAACACGAGAGTTTCACCGTTCTTTGAGAAAAGGATTCCGTCAACACTTTTGTAGTTGGGGTTGTTATCATCAACGATAAATTTTTCTAAAGAATTCATTGACCAAAAAGGAGTGGTTCCCTCTTCAACCGTTTCAAGACTTGCGGGAATTGAAATTGAAACGCAGTTTTTAGCATAACAGAATGCCGTATTGGGAATCATGGTTATTCCTTCTTCGATAACGATGTTGAGAATATAATCGTTGTAGAATTCCCAGGGCGGCGCATACCAGCCAACAACAATCGGACCGTTGCCGCTGATTGTGAGTGTGCCATCGCTGTCAAGCGTCCAGCTAACGCCTTCGCCTGCGGTGCCGTTTGCAATCTCTGTTGCCGCAAATGCCATAGGCGAAGCAGATACGAGCATCATAAGTGCAAGAACGACTGCCAACACTTTTGTTAATTTCTTTTTCATATAAAAACCTCCGTTTTCTGAATACAAATTAATCATCCGAGCAGTTCGTTAAATGCTTGCTCGTTTGTCTGTTCAACGTATTCCTTGAACTCTTTGAAAATCCGCTTGCCGAGTGAACGGTAGTCCATCGCCTGAACTTTTGCGATTTTTTGTTTCCGTATTTCTTCGGGCACATTATAAATTCCGAGAATTGTATCAAGAGCACTCGGTATTCGGTTTTCGAGCTGTGCAGAATAAACGGTTGTGTTAAGCGTTGTGTACTCAATGCCCGAAACAAAGCTTTCTGCATTTCTGAACTGTTCATCGCTCCAGTCGGGGCAGTATTCCGCAAAAACATCTTTTGCTCTTCCGATATCATTTTTCTGAATCATTTCAAGACACGGTCTGCTCTGATAAGCGGAAACAAAAAAATCCTTTGCAATTTCATTCTCTTCCGCTGCCGCCGCCATTACCATCAGCTCAAGGCAAACCGCAAGCAAAGCACTTATTCCGTCGTTTGCCTCGTCTTTCATCATTTTCCATTGGAAACTGCACATCATTTCAACAAGTTCGGCAAGCAGAGCGTCTTTTGACGGGAAATAGAAAACTATATGCCCCGTACTTATATCA
>JAXJVE010000206.1:0-1409 GCA_036308705.1 Acutalibacteraceae bacterium | reverse complement strand
GGTTGCCTATGAGCATATAAAGCCATTCCGCCGCTATGTAGCCAAAGAAAATATAAATAAGATTAAGGCTCGGCTCATCCTGTCTGAAAATCACACAGGCGGCACTCAGAAGCTGAAACGCCGTCATAAGAAACATAACCGTAACCTGTTTGAAACGGGGCTGCTTCTTCTCTTTTATTTCTGCCATAGGTTCACCTCCTTATCAGATATATTATATATCAATCTGTCCCGTCAATCAAGATGTATTATTTATTGACAAGCAAACACGGTCAATGTATAATAATAAAAACGGTTTATATAACAGAACAGGGGATGAAATATATGAAATTTCTCAAAAAAATCCTTGCAGGTACGGTTGCGGCGATGATGCTGTTTTCGTTTGCATCGTGTAAAGATAACGGTCAGAACGGCGGAACAACGCCCGATGATTCAGGCGAAGTTGCAACATCGAGTTATGAGAGAGAGGTCAAAACAAAGCTTGCATCTCTCAGCGGCCCTCTCGGTGTGGGTATCGCAAAGCTTGCGGCAGACCGTGATTATGCTTACGAAACAACCATTTATTCAGATGCAAATCAGATAAGCGAGCTTCTTAAAAACAGCGGTGCGGATATCGGTGTGCTTCCCGTGAATGCCGCCGCAAAGCTCTATAATGAAACAAACGGTGCGGTAAAAATTCTTGCCGTCAATAACCTCGGCGTGTTCCATATTCTTGAAAAAGGCGATAAAATCAAGAGTATCAGCGACCTTAAGGGCAAAACCGTTTATACCGTTGGCGAAGGTGCACTTCCCGAGTATCTTCTCAGCAGCGTTCTTTCAAAGAACGGTATCAAAGGCAGCGTATCGGTTAAATATGCGGCTGATTATGACGAAATAACAGCCCTTGTTTCCGAAGGCAAGGCAGATATCGTTATGCTTCCCGAACCCTATGCCGCAAAAGCCGAGGGTATGAGATATGCACTCGATGTTGCCGATGAATGGGGCAAGGCATACGGTACTCCGTTTGCTCAGGGTGTTGTTGTTGCGAGGGCGGATTATATAACCGAAAATCCTCAGTATATCGAAACGTTCCTTATGCAAAATGAAGTTTCTGTTAACTTCCTTATCGAAGTTCCCCAGGTAAGCGGAACTCTCGCTTTTGAAACGGGCTACTATGATGATGTTGAGCTTGCAAAAAAATCGGTTCCCGGCATAAATCCCGCATTCATCAAGGGCGAAAAAATGAAAGAATCGCTCTCTGCTGTTTTTGAAATGCTCGGCGATGCAAACCCCGAACTTATCGGCGGAAAAGTTCCCGATAACGGAATATACTATTGATAAATAACCGCTAAAAGGCAGTCTGACGGCTGCCTTTTATTCTTTTTGAGGCGGAATTATCGGCACTCAGGCAAAAATAAACAGATAAAGATAAT
>JAXJVE010000205.1:0-5740 GCA_036308705.1 Acutalibacteraceae bacterium | reverse complement strand
GGACAGGTCTGATTATTATAATTCACGGAATATCATCTCCTTCTGACCGTGATTATACAGATTATATTTTACCTAATTATTACTAAAATTTCAATTATTATTTAAAAAATATTTTATTATCTTTACATTTATAATATTTTTAGTTATAATATAAAATGAAAAATTATGTATCAGGAGAATATTATGGTTCAGTTTGAAGAATTAAGACTTTCACTTCTTGATTATGAAGAAAAACTCAAACAGCTTCGTGAGGCACTCGGCCTTGACGATATGATAGCTGAAATAGAAACACTTGAGGCTCAGACCGCAGAGGAAGGATTCTGGAATGACCTTGCAAATTCGCAGAAGGTTCAGCAGAGAATCAGCCAGCTCAAAAACAAGGTTGGTGCATACAA
Source organism: Acutalibacteraceae bacterium (assembly GCA_036308705.1). GTDB lineage: Bacteria > Bacillota > Clostridia > Oscillospirales > Acutalibacteraceae > CAG-177. The sequence goes on along the minus strand of JAXJVE010000205.1, from coordinate 5,345 downwards.
TGCACTCGAAGGCGAGTTCAACGATACTCTTGTTCTCATTGAACTCTCAAATGAGGAAGAAGACCTCGATATGTTTGATGAATGTAAGGCAGGTGTTGACAGCTTTGTTTCAAAGCTTGACGCAATGACTCTCAGCACTCTTCTCTCAGGCGAATATGACGGCAAGAACGCAATTCTTACCTTCCACGCAGGTGCGGGCGGTACCGAAGCTCAGGACTGGAATCAGATGCTCGTAAGAATGTATCAGCATTGGGGCGAGAAGCACGGCTTCAAGGTAAGTATGCTCGACTTCCTTGACGGCGATGAAGCCGGTCTCAAATCCGCAGTTATTCTTGTTGAAGGCGAGAATGCTTACGGCTATCTCAAAGGCGAAATGGGTGTTCACCGCCTTGTTCGTGTTTCACCGTTCGATTCATCGGGCAGAAGACATACTTCGTTTGCTTCACTCGAAGTTATGCCCGAAATCGACGATACCGTTGAGGTTGAAATCAACCCCGATGACCTCAGAATCGACTATTACCGTTCAAGCGGTGCGGGCGGTCAGAAGGTTAACAAAACATCATCAGCTGTTCGTATCACACATATCCCCACAGGTATTGTGTGTGCCTGTCAGGTTGAGAGAAGCCAGCATCAGAACAGAGATGTTGCAATGAAAATGCTCAAGTCAAAGCTCATCGAAATCAAAGAAAGAGAGCATCTTGACAAAATCGACGATATCAAGGGCGAGCAGAGAGAAATTGCATGGGGCAGCCAGATCCGTTCGTATGTATTTATGCCCTATACTCTTGCAAAAGACCACAGAACAGGTTTTGAAGCAGGCAACATAAACGCTGTTATGGACGGCGATATTGACGGCTTCATCAACGCATATCTTAAAATGGAATCATTGAAGGATAATTCCTGATTATCGATGTTATTCATCAGAAATGGGGTGAGAGCGTGAAACTGATTGATATATCAAGAAAATTCTTTGGCGGAGATGTGTATCCCGGCGACCCCGAGCCTGTTTCGGAGCAGATTTGTGAAATCGGAGCAAATTCCGAGTGCAATCTTTCGGTTGTTCACGCCTGTGTACATAACGCAACCCATGTTGATGCTCCGCTTCATTTTCTTATGAACGGAGAAACGATAGAAAATCTGCCTATTGAGAATTTTATCGGCCCGTGTACGGTTATTCAGGTGCCTTCGGGAGTTATAACGGGTGAGTATGTTGACCGTCATTTCCCCAAAAAATGCGAGCGTCTGCTTATAAAAGGCGGCGGAAGAGCGTTCTTTATGGATTCATCCGCACAGGAGCTTGCAGACAGAGGGCTTATTCTCATCGGTACCGATTCGCTTTCCGTCGGTTGCAAGGGTAATCAGACGGGGCCGCACAAAGCATTCCTGCAGAATAACGTTGCGGTGCTCGAAGGTCTTGACCTTTCGGAGGTGAAGCCCGGCGAATACTTCCTTTTTGCACCTCCCGTATGCTATAATGGGCTTGAGGGTGCACCCGCAAGAGCAGTTCTTATTGAAGATTATGTTTTCTGGTCGGGCAAAAAAGCCTGAAACACTCCGAGAAGAGGTGTGAAATGAAACGCTTATTTGATTTTACGGTGAGCCTTGTGCTCATTATAATGTTACTTCCGATATTTGCTCTGATAGGCATTGTTATTGCAATTGATGCGGGCAGACCTGTTATTTATAAACAGTACAGAGTAGGAAGAGATAACAAGCTTTTCTATATATATAAATTCCGCACAATGAAAAACAATACCCGCCTTGCCGCAACAAAAGATCTGACAGAGGCGGACAGCGTAATCACCAAAAGCGGCAGAATTCTGCGTAAAACAAGCCTTGACGAACTGCCTCAGCTTTTCAATGTGCTCAAGGGTGATATGAGTTTTGTAGGTCCGAGACCGCTCATTCCCGAAGAGAAAAAAATCCGTGTTCTTCGCAAAAAATACGGCATTTATTCCGTCAGACCGGGTATTACGGGCTGGGCACAGGTCAACGGCAGAGATATGCTCTCTGACAAAGAAAAAGCCCTGTTTGACAAAGAATACATTGACAAACAGAGCATTGCTTTTGATATTAAGATATTGTTCAAAACCGTTATGGTTGTGCTCAGGCACGAAAATATTGCAGAGGGAAGCGAACCCAACAATCGCCACAACTCAGGCAACGCCTAAGTATTCTTCAAGGCACTGACCGCTTGCTTTCATTTCTTTGGCAGCTTCAACGCCTACATAACGCCAGTGCCACGGCTCATAGATGATTTTGGTTATATCCTGCTTATCCTCAGGGTAGCGGAGAATAAAACCGTAGTCGGCGGCGTTTTCGCTCAGCCACTTGAATTCATCGGTATTCTCAAAGCTCTCATAAAGGCTGCAGATATCCATTGCAAGGCCTGCGTTATGCTCGCTTGTGCCCGGCGGAAGAATAATTGTTGCCGCCATCTGGGTTGCCTCGGTTTTGCTGTAACCGTCATCTATGTATTTCTGAATTTTGTTTTCAAAGTTGTTGGTCTGTCGCTGAACAGAGCGGTAACCTGAAATCGGAGTAAGTTCAACGCCGTCTTTGAGTGCAGCCTTATACATTTCATTATAGTAAGGTGCAACACGGTAGTCGAGTTTTGCACTGTCGGGATCGTTGGTTATGCTCGGTTCAAGTTCAGGTTTGTAGCCGTCGGGCAGAATATAATCCCTGTTAACAAGAATGAGGTTCCATTCTCGTTTATCCATATCGGCGTATGCGGGTCTGAATCCTGCGTATGCATACTCATAGTCCTCAACAATTACAGCAGGCTTTGCCGTTGAAGGCTCAGTTTCGGGCAAAGTTGTTGTTTCGTTTTTGTTGAAGATATCAAAAATTGATTTTTTTGCAGTTTCTGTTTCGGGCGGAATATTTGCTCCGTCAGTTTCGGTTTCGGAATAAGTATTTTCTTCGCTTACGGAGGTTACATCGGGAAGCGTCGGTTCGCTTTTGTTGAAAAGAGAAACCGCACCCAACGATAACAGAGCCAATGCGAGTATTCCGAGAACAGAAAAAGTAACTATATAGATTGCTTTATTTTTCATTTTTATCACCGCATATATTCTAAACCGAAAAAACACTATTGTCAAATAAATAATGACATTGTTTATATAAAATTCACATAAGGGGAAAGCCCGAGAAAGGAGTGTTTGTTTTGAAAGCAAACGAAAGTGTTAAAAATTACGAATCAACCCGCCGAATGTATGCAAACTATGCGGCAAGAAGCATAAAAAAGGTATGCAAGGAAATCGGCCCCAGATTCTCAGGTACGGAGGCAGAAAAAAAGGGTATCGAATATATGGCAGAGGATATGAAAACCTGCTGTAACGATGTAAAAATTGACTCATATACCGTTCATCCCAAGGCATTCCTCGGCTGGATTCCGTTTTCAATTGCAGTTATGACCGTATCGTGCATCCTCTTTTTTGTTGCACAGTTTTTTGCAATTGCCCCCATTTTCTATGTAACGCTTGCACTTACGGTAATCTGCCTTTTCTTTATCGCAACCGAATTCCTGTTCTATAAAGAAACTCTTGACCCGTTCTGTCCCAAAAAGACATCGCATAACGCATACGGTGTAAGAAAGCCCTCGGGCGAAGTTAAAAGACGCATTATCTTCTGCGGTCACGCCGATTCATCAATGGAATGGCGTTTCACCTATTGGGGCGGCCCCAAGCTTGTTATCCCCGTTATCGGCGGAAGCTTTATTGGCCTTATAGTTTCACTTGTTTTTAATATTATTGCGATTGTTATGACCGCAAAAGACCCCGGATATATCACAACAAATCCGCTTATGCTTGATATATTCAGCTATATTCTTTTCGGCTTTAATGTAATTTTCCTTGTTGCAGCTCTTTTCTACGATAAAAAACGCATCGTTGAAGGTGCAAACGATAACCTTACAGGCTGTTTCACTTCAATCGGTATTCTCAAATTCCTTGAAGATAACGGTATTCAGCTTGAAAATACCGAAGTTGTTGCTCTTTGCTCAGGCTCAGAAGAAATCGGTCTGAGAGGTACAAGAGATTTCTGCAAGAAGCACGGAAATGAATTCAAGGATGTTGAAACCGTTTTTGTTGCTCTTGATACTCTTCGTGATTTTGATTTTATGTCAATCTATAACAAAGATATGACAGGTCTTGTTAAAAACGATGCGGATGTCTGCAAGCTCATAAAAGAGGGTGCAAAGATTGCGGGCTACGATGTGCCCTATAAAACCGTTTCGCTCGGTGCAACAGATGCGGCAGCCGCTACACAGAGCGGTATAAAAGCTGCAGCTTTTGCCGCTATGGATCCCGCCCCCGCACGTTATTACCACACAAGGCTCGATACTCACGAAAATCTTGACCTCAAAACCATTGAAGCAAGCCTTGATATCTGCCTTGAAACACTTTTCCTCTATGACGAAAAAGGACTCAACGTATAATTGTTAGGCAATTTATACAAACAAACAATCCGATTTTTTTCACTTTTTACAAAAATTTTTATTTGATAAAAATTGGATGCAATTTGTTGTTTTATATGATATAATACATTTATTAATATCTTAAAAATTCGCAAAAAGCGCCTCCCGCTTGCGAAAGGAGATTTACCGTATGAACAAAAAAATGATTTTATCGGCAGTCAGCTTACTTCTTGTTTTTTCAATGGTAGCTGTATTATTCACAGGCTGCGACAGCTCAAGCACCGAAGAAACAACAACCGAAGTTACATATACTGCTGAAGAGCTTCCCACAGACATTACAACATTGGTTGACGACGAAAGCAATGTTTATACTGACACAAAGTATACTCCCGAACAGCTCGAAGCAAACACAGACAAAATCTTTGATTATGTCAACAGAAAGATGAACGAACTCAGCGATGACTATGCAAAGGTTAAAATGAGCCAGGGCAAGGGCATCGGTGATTCAAGAAAAGCTGTTGAACTTACCGAGGAAGAGCAGAACAAAGTTTATCAGCTCGCTAAAGAAGCTATAGATTCATCAACAGCAGAATTCGACAGCAGAACAGCAACTGCAAAAGAGAAGATTGAATCAGCAGAAAAGAAAATCGCTGACGCACAGGAAGAGATTGCTAAAACAGAAGCTGCTCTTGAAAAGGCAAAGGCTGCAAACAAGGCAAGCAAAATCAAGAAGTTAAACGAAGAGCTTGAAACAAGCAAGAAGGCTCTTGAATACGGTCAGATTGCAAAGGCTGCTGCAGAATATGATCTTGTTAAGATTGATGCAGATAAAAAAGCTGCTGAAGCATTCAACGGTAAAAACTTAGAAGTTCTTACTCCCGACCAGTACGATATGGTTTGTGCTTATATTATGTCACAAGAAGGC
>JAXJVE010000204.1:0-2463 GCA_036308705.1 Acutalibacteraceae bacterium | reverse complement strand
GCCAAAACAGAATCAGGGTCATTGGGGAAAACAACTATTTTGCTGCCTGATTTTTTTTCAAAAGCTTCAATAAAATCTTCCGTAGCGGGGCAGGCTTCATTGAGCATAACAACGTCTGCACCCATATTTATGAATATATCAGCAAGATGTTTGTTGGGAGCAACAGCAACAGTTGTATAGGCTGTTTCATCATCGTTATCTGAGCAAACAAGCTTAGGAGTAAGCTGAGTGTGCTGAACAGTCATATTTTCAATTTTTAACGATAAAAATTCACCGAATCTGTGGCAGAATTCAAGAATCTGTTCGGGGTTGTGGGTGTGGATATGTACTCTGAGTTTATCGGCATCATACGATGTTACCAATGAATCGCCCATATCCTCAAGCGTATTTCTGAAATAATTGATATCAAGCTCTTCTTTACAATCGAGAAGCTGAATCAACAGCTCTGTGCAGTAACCGAATTTGAATTTACTGTTTTTGTTGTAAACGGAATAATCAACATAAGAGGGGATAGCTTCCGCCTGAGAGGAAATATCTATCGTTTCACCGTTAAGATATTTCTGAATACCTTCAAAAAAGCACACAAGCCCTGCACCGCCGCTGTCAACAACTCCCGCTTTCTTTAAAACGGGGAGCATATCGGTTGTTTTTTCAAGGGCATCTTTTGCGTTGCGAACAAATACCGAAACAGCATCGTCAATTGAATCAACAGTTGCTTTGTTTGCTTCAAGTGCCTGAGAAGCTTCTTTGATAACGGTAAGGATTGTTCCCTCAACGGGGTGAGCAACCGCACCGTATGCAAATTTAACGCCGTTTGATACAGCATCGCAAAATGCGGACGAATCGGCTTCATTTACGCTTTTTAAACCTTCGCAAATGCCTTTGAGAAACTGAGAAAAAATTACTCCCGAATTTCCTCTCGCACCAAAAATAACCGCATCGCCGAAAGTCTGTGCAAGTGCCGACAGTTTATCATCGGTATTGTTGATTGATGCAAGACCGTTTTTTACTGTCAGAACCATATTTGTTCCGGTATCTCCGTCGGGGACAGGAAAAACATTAAGGTCGTTTATAACATTAATGTTGTTTTCAAGATACCTGACACCGGAATCTATTATATTTCTGAAATGAAAACCGTCAATAGTTTTTAACATTTATATTCTCCTCAGCATTTTTCTAAGGCTGAATTCATAAATTCTGTTTCTGCCTGTAAATCTTCCGAAACGGATGCACCCAGGAAATATGCACTTATCATACCGGGGCCTATGTTTGTACCGCTGCCGCAAAAAACATCGCTCAACATAACCTTTTTGGGCTTGAGTTCTGTTTCAATCATTTCTTTTAATGCGTTTGCATATTCTTCACGGTTGCTGTGAGTGATAAGTACATAAGAGTTTTCAATATCCTCAGAAGCGATGCGGATATATTCTGTTGTAACCTGAAGAGCCTTTTTAATACCCTTTACTTTGCCGAGAACAGATACAAAGCCGTCTTTTGTGCAGTCGCCCATAGGCTTAACACCTGCAAAACTGCCCATAATCGCTTTGCCTTTTGACATTCGACCTCTGCGTGCAACAAACATAAGATCGTCAATAGGGCCCATCTGATGAACTCTGTTTTTGTTTTCTTCAAGCCATGCAACTATTTCGTCAAATGACTTGCCCTGATTCTTAAGCTCGTGAGCATAAACAACAAGCAAACCGAAACCGCCCGACATTCTGAGAGAGTCAACACATTCAATTCTGCATTCGGGATAAAGTTCTTTAACTCTGTTTGCCGCACCGCAGGCAACATTATATGTTGAACTGGGTTTTGATGATATTGAGATGCTTATAATATCATAACCGTCTTCTGCGTATTTTTTGAATGCTTCAAAGTATTCCTCAGGGCTTGCGGGGGCGGTTGTTATTTTTGACTTTTTGTTTGAAAGAGCCTTGTAAAACTCTTCTCTCGATATGTTGTCCCAATCAAGGGTTGTTTCAAAATCTCTGCCGTCATCAAAATGAATATGGCCTTTTATATAGTCATTTATTTCAAAACCGTCTCTGATTTCTTTTGATAAATCACAAGTTAAATCAGCAAGAATTACAAATTTTTTCATAATTTAATTTACCTCCGATTTTTTGTTACATATTAAAGATATATTATCATATCAGATAGCAAAAAGCAAGAATTTTCAGCTTTAAATTACAAGAAACTCTGTAAAATTTCAATGTGTTTTTTGCCTGTTTTTACTTTAAATTATATTATTTGATTAATTAAAAAAAGACTTGATTTTTTTGAAACTCTCATATATAATATAAAAGCATTTGATTTGCAGATACGGAGAGTTGTCCGAGCTGGTCGAAGGAGCACGATTGGAAATCGTGTAACGGGCTATAACCTGTTCGAGGGTTCGAATCCCTTGCTCTCCGCCAGAAGCCATAAGAACTAAGGTTCTTGTGGCTTTTTTCTTTTGTTTTC
>JAXJVE010000203.1:0-2480 GCA_036308705.1 Acutalibacteraceae bacterium | reverse complement strand
CTTTATAACCTTCAAGACGTTCCTTTGCACTGATAATATTCGGATCATCCACACCAACAAGCATAATATTTTTTTTGCCGATTTTTATAAGATGATCAACAGCTTCCTTAGCAGCCTGCTTGTTATTTATCGTAACATAAGGTGTAGTATAGGGATCTGCATATTCAGAGCATTGAATTACAGGAAAGGAGGAAGACAACTCCGACATTTGTTGTTGGTTTAAAGTACTGTTTATAACAATCATACCGTCAACAAATTTGTTTTTTACATAGTTTAAATATCTTTCTTCGGTTTTAGGGTCATCATTTGTTACACAAATCATAATGCTGTAACCGTGCTTTTTAGCCTCGTTATCAATACTGTTAACTATTTTTGTACAAAAAGAATTAACAACTGAGGTAAGCATAACAAGTATTATGTTTGTTTTTTTGCGACGTAGGTGTTTTCCAAACAAATTTTGCTGATATCCAGTTTCTTCAACGGCTTTTAAAACCTTGTTTCTCGTATCTTCGGAAACTTTGTCAGGCTCATTTAAAACACGTGAAATTGTTGCAACCGACACACCTGCATATTTTGCAACATCTTTTATTGTCAATATATCACCCCTAAATGTTTTTGTAATCGTTTACATTATGATTATACATTAATTATTTTTACTTGTCAATAGATTTAAGTATTTTTTTGAAAAATATGTGATAATATATACAAAGGCGGATGAAACTACTGATAATGACTATATTGTTATGCTTTCAGCATATATGTCCGCCGCGGAAGATGGTGACGAAGTCATAGAAGCACGGTATGAGTTTGTGTCCAATTGTAAGGGATTTGTAGAGCCTGATGAAGATATAGCACAGCAGGAGACAAAAGAAGAATTTGACGAAGTTTTGAACTAATGTGAGGACAAGTGTGCCATCGTGTCTTGCATCGTAGAAAATCACACAATTAATGTTGCTGAAGTTATAATATATAATAGATATAGAGAGTTTGGGTTAAGATTCAAAAATAATGCGATCAATTTATTCTTTCCTAAAATAGATGTCAACACCGATACAAAGAAATTCATCGGAGAAGAGCTTGGAATTATTCTATACAAGGTTCTTACAGAAGAATTTACACTGGATTACATACTACGGCATGAGATGAATCGATATATCGGTGAAGCACGGAACAGGGAAGAACCGACCAAGGAGTTATTCAAAGAATATTTCTATCAGGTTGTTTTATATAAATAACGAAAGCCCGGAATATATCTTGAAATAGATGAACATATACGCCGTATATTCGTTTTAGAATTTTTCAAACGAATCATCCGGGAATACATTGAAAAAAGAAAGGTAAATATTCTGCAAAAAATAGCAGAGTTTTTACATAGATATTATCCAAACTGATAAAGCTGGCACAGATTACGGTGAATTTTTTATAATTTTTTTCACACACCACTCCTTGCTGTGCCAGTAATATCAGGGGAATTCTGCCAAATAAACATGATTGATATAAATTTATTTTTAACACTGTTTTTCTCCGATGTTCTGCAAGACCGACTTGGATAGCGCAGAAGATCTAGGCGATCAATGCGATGTCATTTTTGAAATTCATAGTCTTGATTTTTACATATGAAATTCCTTTCTGCAATTTTTCTTAAAATGTTGAAATTTGAAACCAGATGTGCTATAATGTACGATAAAATTATAATGGGTTTGATTGTAGCCTGAAATAAAGTGCATCTGAATTATGTTGTTATTTCAGCAGAGAATGCCAATTCAATTCTTCCGTTAATAGAATCTCTTTTTGGTTCCAACTCGACATGAAGACTCATTAAAAGAGACTGGCATCTATATTATACATTCTTTATATATTTTGTTATACACCATAACGTTTGAAAGAGGGGAAGTAATATGTATGTGCTTGAAATAATATTTGGTGTTTTTGCGCTTTTGGGGGCGGTTGACCGAATTACAGGTAATCATCTGAAATTAGGAAAAGAATTTGAAAAAGGCATTCTGTCAGCAGGTCAGCTTGCTCTTGCAATGGTCGGGATGATTGCAATTGCGCCGGCAATTGCAAAAATTCTTATTCCTGTGTGTGCTCCGGTTGCTGAACTGTTACATATTGATTTATCATTTATAGGCGGGTTTATAGCAAATGATATGGGAGGTGCAGCAATTGCAAAAGAACTGTCTGCATCTACGCAGTGGGGAGGGTATAACGGTCTTGTTGTTGCTTCAATGATGGGTGTTACAATTTGCTTTACTGTTCCCATTGCATTAAAAACAATAGATAAAAAGTATCACAAAGAGGTGATGAGCGGAATCCTTTGCGGAATAGCCACTATACCTGTAGGATGCATTGCTTCGGGACTGGTTATGGGATATAAATTTTCTGAATTGATATTAAATCTGATGCCGACTGTTCTTGTATCGCTTATCACCTGCGTAGGGCTTGTTCTGAATGCTGATTTGTGCAGAAAAGTTTTTAAT
>JAXJVE010000202.1:0-3328 GCA_036308705.1 Acutalibacteraceae bacterium | reverse complement strand
GGGAACATTCTTACCCTTGACGATTGCTTCGTAGGTCTTTACACGGCCGACAACGTCGTCAGACTTAACTGTAAGAATTTCCTGAAGAGTATAAGCTGCACCGTAAGCTTCAAGTGCCCAAACTTCCATTTCACCGAAACGCTGACCGCCGAACTGAGCTTTACCGCCGAGGGGCTGCTGAGTAACGAGTGAGTAGGGACCTGTTGAACGGGCGTGAATCTTATCATCAACAAGATGATGAAGCTTGAGGTAATACATAACACCGACTGTTACGGGGTTATCAAATCTGCGGCCTGTTCTGCCGTCTGTAAGGATTGATTTGCAGTCAAGACGAAGCTGGGGAACCTTTGTGGGATCGAATTCGATGCCCTTCTCTGCAGCTTCCTTCTCTGCCTTTTCCATTGCTACGCGGTTTGCTTCTTTGAATGCTTCGGTAATATCTTCTTCGTGAGCACCGTCGAAAACAGGTGTCATAACGTTGATACCGAGGTTTCTTGCAGCAAAGCCGAGGTGAACTTCAAGAACCTGACCGATGTTCATACGTGAGGGAACACCGAGGGGGTTAAGAACGATATCAAGAGGTGTACCGTCAGGAAGGAAAGGCATATCTTCCTGAGGAAGAATTCTTGAAACAACACCCTTGTTACCGTGACGGCCCGCCATCTTATCGCCGACTGAAAGCTTACGCTTCTGAGCGATATAGCAGCGAACAACCTTGTTAACGCCGGGTGACAGCTCATCGCTGTTTTCTCTTGTGAACACTTCAACGTTAACAACGATACCGTATTCACCGTGAGGCACTTTAAGAGAAGTATCTCTTACTTCCTTAGCCTTCTCACCGAAGATTGCACGGAGAAGTCTTTCTTCAGCGGTAAGTTCGGTTTCACCCTTGGGAGTAACCTTACCTACGAGAATATCGCCTGAATGAACTTCAGCACCGATTCTGATAATACCGTTTTCGTCAAGGTTGCCGAGTGCATCCTCACCGACGTTGGGAATATCTCTTGTGATTTCTTCGGGTCCGAGCTTGGTATCTCTTGCTTCTGTTTCGTATTCTTCAATGTGAACTGATGTATAAACATCATCACGGACAAGCTTTTCGTTGATAAGAACAGCGTCTTCGTAGTTATAACCTTCCCAGGTCATAAAGCCGACAAGAGCGTTCTTACCGAGGCTGATTTCACCGTGGTCTGTTGCAGGGCCGTCGGCGATAACTTCGCCTGCCTGAACCTTCTGACCGAGTGAAACGATGGGACGCTGGTTAGTGCAGGTACCCTGGTTTGATCTCATGAACTTGATAAGCTCATAATGGTCAAGTGTACCGTCATCGTTCTTCATATCGATGCTGTCTGCACTTACCTTTGTGATGATACCTGACTTTCTTGCAAGTACGGTAACACCTGAGTCAACTGCTGCCTTGTATTCCATACCTGTACCAACGATAGGTGCACAGGTCTTGAGCAGGGGAACTGCCTGACGCTGCATGTTCGAACCCATAAGAGCACGGTTTGCGTCGTCGTTTTCAAGGAAGGGAATCATTGCGGTAGCAACTGAAACAACCATCTTGGGAGAAATATCCATATAGTCAACCTTTGAACGGTCGATTTCAATGAATTCATCTCTGTAACGGGCTGTAATCTTTTCTCTGACAAAGCAGCTGTTTTCATCGAGGGCTTCGTTAGCCTGAGCAACGATGAAATCGTCTTCTGTGTCAGCAGTCATATATTCAACTTCGTCAAGAACCTTACCTGTTGCTTTGTCAATCTTTCTGTAAGGAGCTTCGATAAAGCCGTATTCGTTGATTTTTGCAAATGTTGCAAGATATGAGATAAGACCGATGTTGGGGCCTTCAGGAGTTTCGATGGGACACATTCTGCCGTAGTGTGAATAGTGAACGTCTCGAACTTCGAAACCTGCTCTGTCTCGTGAAAGACCGCCGGGGCCGAGGGCTGAAAGACGGCGCTTATGAGTAAGCTCTGCAAGGGGGTTTGTCTGGTCCATAAACTGTGAAAGGGGTGATGAACCGAAGAACTCCTTGATAGCAACCATTACGGGGCGGATGTTGATAAGAGTCTGCGGAGTAATCTTATCTTCATCTTCCTGAGCCTGGATTGCCATTCTTTCGCGGACTACTCTTTCCATTCTTGCAAGACCGATTCTGAACTGATTCTGAAGAAGTTCGCCGACGGAGCGGATTCTTCTGTTGCCCAGATGGTCGATATCGTCAACGTTACCTACACGCTTTGTAAGGCAGTTGACATAGTTGACTGATGCAAAGATATCGTCAACAATGATGTGTTTGGGGATAAGGTCATCGCAACGCTCTGCCATCTCTGCAAGAAGAGCTGCTTTATCGTCACCGCACTTCTCGATGATTTCGTGAAGAACCGAGTAACGAACCTTTTCGTTGATTGCAATTTCTTCGAGTTCAGCTTTTGTGATGCTGTCGGGAAGAAGTGCATCGGCATAAACCATTCCGTTTGAGATAACGAAAAGTTCGCTGCCGTCATCACAGGCAACAACAACCTTCATTACGCCTGCGTGTTCTATTTCGAGAGCCTTCTGCTTTGTGATAACTTCACCGGGCTCTGCAAGAAGCTCGCCTGTGTATTCTGAAATAACGGGCTGAGCAACGGTGCAACCGGGAAGACGGTTGAGCATTGAAAGCTTTTTGTTATATTTATAGCGGCCTACTCTGGAAATGTCATATCTGTGGGGGTCGAAGAAGAGGTTATCAATGTGCTGCTGGGCTGATTCAAGAGTTACGGGCTCACCGGGGCGAAGCTTCTTGAACACTTCCATAAGTGCTTCTTCGGTGTTTCTCGTTTCATCCTTCTCCATTGTAGCTTCAAGCTTGTTATCCTCACCGAAGAAACGGCGGATATCGTCGTTTGAGCTCAGGCCGAGAGCACGGATAAACGCAGTGATGTAAATCTTTCTGTTCTTATCAATACGGACATAGAACAGGTCATTTGCATCGGTTTCATACTCAAGCCATGCACCTCTGTTGGGGTTGATGGTGCTTGTGTAAAGCTCGATACCGGTCTTGTCGTGGGTCATTCCGTAGTATACGCCGGGTGAACGAACGAGCTGTGAAACAATAACACGCTCTGCACCGTTGATAACAAAGGTGCCGCTCTCGGTCATAATGGGGAAGTCACCCATATAGACTTCAGACTCTTTGATGATGCCTGTTTCTTTGTTCTGCAAGCGAACGGTAACTCTCATGGGAGCCGCATATGTTGCGTCACGTTCCTTGCATTCACGAACTGTGTACTTGGGCTTGTCGTCCATTCTGTAGTCAACAAAGCTGAGCACCCAGTTGCCT
>JAXJVE010000201.1:0-7442 GCA_036308705.1 Acutalibacteraceae bacterium | reverse complement strand
GGGAACATTGAGTTTTAACATCTCAAAAGGTTTGCAAAGCAGGGAAGAAAAAATTTCTGCCGCTTTAAAAAACAAACTTTTTTTTGCGTTTTTTTCGTAAACCGACGTTATGGGAATATCGGGGTTAAGGTCACGGTTGATAACGTCGTTTTTATCGGACGAAGTGAGCAGAAATTCGCAGTTATATCCGTTACGGCTGAATTCGTTGAGAAGCAGTGATGCAACTCTTTCAGCACCTCCGCCCTTCATAACAGGCATAACCATCAGAATTTTTTTATTCTTGCTCATTTTGTTCCTTTCTTCAGTCTGCCGACTGTTTTTTCAAAAATTTTATATATAAACCAGAATATTTTTCCATAGCAACGCATTTTTAAAGCGGTATCGCCGAATGCGGAATATGAGAGTATGTTTTTTTTCAGAGTCTTATACTCGCTTTTACATATTAATTGGTCTTTTCTCGATATTTTTTTGTAAGTATCTAATGCATTGAATGCACAGCGGACAGTATACTCTGTTGCCATATAATCGCAGGATTTACCGATTTTCTCGGAATAATCTCTTATTTCTTCATAAACGTCACGACAACTGCGAAAATGACGTTGCGATTTTTTAGAGGTTACTATTGAACTTGGGCGATATCGTCTGTGATATAATGTTTTTGTGCATTGTATAGCTTTTTGGGCAGAACAAAATATTTTGTACGTAAAAAGCATATCTTCAGAACAGTAAGCCGATTCCAAAAAAGAAATTTTATTTTCAATAATAAGTTGTCGCTTTATAAATAGAAGAACAACAGAACAGTGATATTCTTTGTTATTGTGAAGATTGGTCAGAATTTCATATCCGCTTTTGATTTCGTATGTACCTTTTATGACATAACCTTGCTTGACTTCTGCACCGTCATCGGAGAAAGAACGGGCATCAAAAAAAACGAGGTCTGCATCGTTTGACTTCGCGGTATTTACAAGGAGCTCAAGTGCATCGTTTTCTATATAGTCATCGCTGTCGAGAAAATATATATATTTTCCGTTTGCGTTTTCGAGACCTGTATTTCTTGTTTTTGAGGGTCCTTCATTCTTTTTATGAATGGCAACAATTCGTTCATCCTTTTCAACGTATTCATCGCATATTTTACCCGAAGAATCCGTTGAGCCGTCATCAACAAGAATAATCTCAAAATGTCCGTACGTCTGATTCAGTACGCTGTCAACACATTCACGAAGATATTCTTCAACGTTGTAAACGGGGATTATTACACTTACAAGAGGCTGATTTTCCATTGACTCATCTCAATCTTTCTTTGATAACAATTAATGTTGTTGCAATCAGTTTTTTGGCATCGGATACCAAACCGTAGGAATAGTGCTTTTTAAAAATTTTCTGAATTCTTTTATCGATTTCAACGTCGGCAAAAGATGGATTTTCAATAGCTTTTGATAAATCCACACGCATTTTCTCGGCGTCGTCTGTTTTACTGTGAACTCCCGATTCATCGCAACCGATGTTGGTTATATATGAATATCTCGGATAAACGGTGAGAAGATTGTTCTGAACAAGATGTGCTCCGAATCTTACCGACCAGGAACTGCCGTTACCCTTTGTCTGACGGTAAAGTCGAATAAATCTGTCGCTTCCGTTGGAGTTGAGTTTTTTTATGAGTTTGGGTGATTTATAAAAATCTTTGATATTCTTAAGTTCCCAATCGATATTCTGCCAGCGGTCTGCCCAGGTTGCCCAGGTGCAGCTGCACGAACGGTATGCGGCAAAAACGTCGCTTTTATAGTCATCGGGCAAATCAATCATAGGCGTATAGCCTGCGATTGAGCCGATTTTTTTGTTGTTTTCATAGTAATCAAGAGCACCGTTGATATATCTGAGGAATAAGGGCGAAACCTTGCAGTCATCCTCAACAACAATAACTTTGCCGTATTTGTTGATTACGTCTGTGACACCTGCGATAACCGAGGCGGCAAGCCCTTTGTTGACGGGGCTTTCAACCACGTTGACAGACTTGAAATCATCCGAATCTTTTATCGAAGCAACGGCACTGCGTACTTCGTTTACCTTTTCTTTGCCCGATTCGTTTTTTGCACCGTCAGAGAAAATGAAAAGGTCTGATTCTTTTGCTTCTTTGCAATTAGCAAGTGCATTATAGGTTTGTATAAAATGGTCTGCACGGTTATAGACAAAAATTATAATCGGTGCGTAACTCATATTATTTCTCCTTAAGAATGTCTGTATATGCATCAATGAGCATCTGTGCGTTTTTTTCTGCATCGTGAGTGATGAGAGCTTTTTTCTTTCCATTTTCAGAAAGTGAAAGTGCAAGCTCGTCATTATCAAACACACGCTTTAAGTTCCACGCAAGAAGCTTCGGGTCATCGTTACGGTAGAAAAGAGCTTCCTCGCCGTCCTCAGCCATATCAGCAACACCGCCGACGTATGCCGCAACGCAGGGAGTACCTACCATCATAGCTTCGCCGAGTGTGTTGGGGCTGTTTTCTATAGTTGAGCATAATACGTAAGCGTTTACTTCTGAAAGCTTTTTGGCTACCTGATTTGCTTTGAGAGGGCCTGTGAATTCGATATAATCCTGAACTCCGAGGTCGTAAATAAGCTTTTTGAGGTATGCGGCATAGCCTTTTTTGATGAAAGAACGTTTATCGTTTTCGGTATACGGTTTATACCCTGCAACGTAAACTTTTATATCGGGATATTCCCTTACAAGGTAGGGGAGTGCCATAACAACAAAGTGAACGCCTTTGAGTGCGTTATAGCCGTTGCCTACATAGATTGAGTGACGCTGAGCTTTTTCAAGGCTCCATTTTTCTTCATAAAAAGGAGCTCTGAGAATACGGCTGCACGGATAGTATTTTGCATTGGGGTTCATAGCGTATGAATGTGCTCTGTCCCAGGTTGTTCTGCCGAGAATATAGTCGGCATTTTCAATGATTTCTCTCTCGGGTTTCATTCGTGCCTTGTACCATTTGGTTTTGCGAAGGTGCATAATCCAGGCGGCACCGATTTCGGTGAGCGATTTTGAATACATCATATCGTCAATGGGAAGCTGTCCGCACTGATAGGCATACTGCCCGTTGAGAATTCCCTGAAGAGAAACTACGGCAGGGATATTATGTTTTTTTGCGGTGAGTTGCATTGCTCTTGCGTGAAGAAATTCCGTGCCCTCGATGTTGATTATGTCGGGCTTGAAATCCGATACGATTTTATCACATTTTTCTTCAAGTTCTTTAAGACTTGTTGACGAAGTATAGTAAAGGCTGAAATATTTTACGCCGTTTACGGTTTCGCAAAAATCAAGGTTTTCTTCACATTTGCAGACAATACCAAGTTCGATATCGCTGTTTTTGCTCAGCTGCTCAGCCATTGATTCAACCCAGCCGCCAAGCACTTCAGCGGTTTTGCCGAGCTTTACGGAAACGGGTGCGGGTATTAAATTTACTGTCCATAATACTTTCATGTTTTTTCTGCCCCCGTCCATTTGATGATATCTTCAAATAAAAGCGATGAAACTAACATAACCATACAGGTGAATGAGTAGTTGAATGAGTCGAGTATGGATACGAACATAAGAGTTACAAGCGTAGCGTTTGCCGCTGCAACTATGAATTTATCTTTATAGTGGTGTTTGTAATGCAAAGGTACGTGATAGAACATCATTGAGAACGCATATCCGCCGAGCCAACCGTATTTTGAGATAATGTCCAATAATGCGGAATGACCGCCGCCGCCTTCTCGCCAAAGCGAGCCGATTATAGGGTACTTTATAAAATCAATAAGACTGTTTGTATATGCATTTATTCTGACCTGAATAGAGTCACCTGTTACACCGGTTTCTGAGGTTGAAATAAGGTCGTTAACCTTTCTTGCAACTGCCGTGCCGTCAAACGTTTCAAGTATCCATTCTCTGAATGCCGGGATATACAGGATTGAAGCCATTACGCCCATAAAGGCGACAATAGTGATTACAAGTGCCGGCACAGCATTTTTTCCTTTGTAGAAGAGCAGAAGAACAAGACCGATAACACTTGAGAAAAGTGCAATCGAATAACCTGCGAGTTCAAGGAATCTGATAAAGGTATATGCCCAGGCGACACCGATGGCAAAAAGGACTTTGTGTTTTTTGAATGCTTTGATTATCCACGCAATAATAAGCGGTGATATACAGACCTGCGGATAAATAAGGCTGTAGCCTCCGATACCTTGTCTGAGGTATGAGTATGTTGTTTCATCGTCACGAACGAGAAGTCTTGCGATGGTATGGTCTTCTACAAGAATGCTGAACGTTTTGTAATTCCAGATGGTCAGGAGTATAAGAACAATCGGTACAAGTCCTGCAAGTTCGTCCCATTTGTCGTCGTAGAAATACGTCATCATAAAACACATAACCAGCATTATCAATGCAATTTGTTTTATGAGTGCAGAGAAACTGTATTTTTCAAAATAAATAACACCCATAACCGCTATCAGGAATATAACGGCGCCGATCTGCTCTTTTCCGAGGCTTATCGGCGATTCTCTTATAAACCATATACCCGCCCACAAAAGTGCACAGCCGAGAGCGATGATTCTGTAAATGGTGTCAACTTGCAAAGGAGGAGAAACAGTCCAGGCTATCAGATACAGTATGGCGATTTTCTGAATAAAGCCGAACGACATCATATTTTTCAGCATACGTTTCTCCTTTCTTTTGATTTTATTTAAGCCAGTTTTCTGTTTTACTTATATATGATTCGTAATGGAACGTTTTATCGGGTGATTTTGACTGAATTTTATTTTCAATCTGATAAAGCATTGCTTCGGATATATTTTTGCTTGTCATATCCTTAAGCAGACTGCCTCTGTTATTTTTTATAATGTATTCTCCGACGTCGCTTACGTCGGTTGTTATAATCGGTACACCGCAGGTGAAACTCTCCGCAAACTTTGTGGGGAAACCTGCATTGTTGCGTTTATCGGAGCGACGGATAAATATATAGCAGTCGCATCCGAGTACGTAACGGATTGTTTCGGAATGCGAAAGTCTGCCCATAAACGTGATTTTGTTACGGACATTCTTCGGAATGAAACAATCGGGATAAATATTATTGAAATCGTTTTCGGTTATACCGATAATGCGAAGATGAGTATTTTTTTTGTTGATATTGCAGAATACTTCAACAACTTTGTCAAGGCTTTCTTTTTTGCCGTCGGGAATACCTGCAAAGCAGAATTCAAAAATTCCTTCGTGATTTTCGGGTTTTTGATGCCATATTTCATCGTTTATATCAACAAGAGGGGGAATAACAACAAGCTTTTTTGCTTTTTTGTATTTTTTCTCCATCATTGAGCTTATTGCAATCACGCCGTCAGCAACCTTATGTGCAAAATTGCTGATGAGAATTTCGTCAAAAGCCTTGAAAAGTCTTTTTGGGAGTGAGCCGTCAGTATCCTTTGTCCACTCTGTGCAGTCATAACATACTTCGATATTTCTCTTTGAAAAAACTTTTTTCGCTTTCATCAGAGTAAACATCGGCACGTTATAAAGAATTATTTTGCAGACATTTTCGCCGTTACCTATAACAGATTCAATATGCTCAACGCTCAGCATATGCTTCAGCCATTGCTTGGTTGATTTCGGATGAGCGTGTTCATACATATTTTCATATCCGTCGATTTTTCTCAGACCGTCAAAGCTTTCGTCAGACGGTGCGGCACCTATAAATATAGTTTTGTATCCGAGTTTTTCAAAAATCTTTCCGTTTGAAACAACTCTGTTTGCCGCCGCACTTTTATCAGGCAGAGTGAATCCGCCGTAATAAATTATTGTATTTTTACTCATAAATTCTCTTTATACCATTCAATTGCAGCCTGAATACCTCTTTCAAAACTCCATTCGGGGTCATAGCCGAGCATTTCTTTTGCCTTTGAGATATCGGCATTGCTGTGCTTGATATCGCCTGCTCTGTCAGGGCCGAAATTCGGCTCGATATCAACGTTCAATGCTTTTGTAAGCCCGTAGTAAATATCAATCAGATATTCTCTGCCGCCGAATGCAATGTTGAATGCTTCACCTGCAGCTTCGTGAGGTGCAAGGCAAGCTTTGAGGTTTGCTTCAATTACGTTTTCAATATATGTGAAGTCACGGCTCTGCTTACCGTCACCGTTGATGGTGGGAGTTTCGCCGTTTATAAGCATTTTTATGAATTTGGGAATAACCGCCGCATATGCTCCGTCGGGAGTCTGACGTCTGCCGAAAACGTTGAAATAACGCATTCCGTAGGTATCAAGACCGTAGTGGCGGGTATACTGCTTTGCCCACTCTTCGTCGCATCTCTTTGTGAGTGCATAAGGTGAGAGGAGATTTCCCTCTCTGCCTTCTTTTTTGGGAAGATTGGGTTCATCGCCGTAAACAGACGATGATGATGCATATACGAATTTTTTGACGTTATTCTGTCTTGCGGCTTCAAGCATATTGAGAGTGCCGCTGATGTTGTTTGCACAGTAGAAAAGAGGCATTTCAATGCTTCGGGGCACACTTCCCCAGGCAGCCTGATTGAGAACGTAATTAACGCCCTCACAAGCTTTCATACAAACGTCAAAATCTTTGATATCGCCCTTTATAAATTCATAGTTCGGATTTGAGAGGAACATATCAACGTTTTTCTGTGAACCTGTTGATAAATCGTCAAGGCAACGTACTCTGTAGCCCATTTCAAGAATGGCTTCGCAGATGTTTGAGCCGATAAAACCTGCACCGCCCGTGACGAGGAAAAGTGAATTTTCAGGGAAAACGAGGTGTCTGTAACCCATTATTAAAGCCTCCAGTACTGATAACCTGCGTCTGAATAAGTTTTTCTGTCAAGAACGCCCTTGACGTCAACAATAACTTTGCCTGAATTATCGCCGTTTGCAAACATTGAATCTATATCGCTCATTGAGAAGTTCATAAATTCTGTGTGACCGACTGCGATGATAACGGCATCCATATCTTTAACTGTGTTGATATCAACAAACTCAATGCCGTAGTGATGTTTTCCTTCTTCTGCATCTGCAACGGGGTCTGCAACAACGGGAACAATGCCGTATTCGCCGAGTTCGTTCATAATATCAATAACTCTTGTGTTTCTTGTGTCGGGGCAGTTTTCTTTGAAAGTAAAGCCGAGGATTGCAACCTTTGCGTCTTTTACGTTCTTGCCTGCAGTGATGAGCTTTTTAACAACGTTTTCTGCAACGTATTTGCCCATATCGTCGTTGATTCTTCTGCCTGCAAGGATAACCTGGCTGTGATAACCGATCTGCTCTGCTTTATATGTAAGGTAATAGGGGTCAACGCCGATGCAGTGGCCGCCTACAAGACCGGGGAAGAATTTGAGGAAATTCCATTTTGTGCCTGCCGCTTCAAGAACAGCCTTTGTATCAATACCCATCTTGTTGAAGATGAT
>JAXJVE010000200.1:0-2287 GCA_036308705.1 Acutalibacteraceae bacterium | reverse complement strand
GCCCTTACCTTATGTCACAGGCATTAAGTAATATAGGCTGGCGTGGAGGTTATCGCTATGCCTTCTATGTGCAGTTGGGAATTTCAATATTGCTGATTCTTTCACTTCCTTTGTGGAAAAAGAATTCATCAGCCGAACAAACCGAAGAGGTAAAAAGCGTAAGCCTTTCTATGCTTCAGATGGCAAAAATGCCTGAAGTACGACTTGTATGGATAATTATGCTTGCTACAAATGCAATCGAATATGCCTGCGGTGTATGGGGCAGCACATATCTTGTTGAAGAGAAAGGATTTGAAGCGGAACACGGTGCACTTGCGTTGACAGTTTATTATGTCGGTATGTCAATAGGACGATTTCTTTCGGGTTTGATTTCCGATAAAATCAGCACTTGGAAGCGTATCGGCATAGGTTCGTTTATTCTTGCACCCGCAGTTGCAATTATGCTTCTCCCCTTGCATGGTGCATTTTCTGTTGCGGGATTATTCCTTATAGGCTTGGGCAACGGCTCAATCTACCCGAATATGATACATCTCACCCCTCACAATTTCGGCCAAAAAGTATCACAGTCGATTATGGGTTCACAGATAGCATTTGCCTACATCGGTGTAATGCTTGCTCCTCCTGCAGTAAGTCTTATCAGCGGAATGTTCGGAATAAAGATTTATCCCGTTCCGCTTGCCGTACTTTACGTTGCAATGGTTATTGCGTTGAAATGTTTTATCAATCGTTTGAAAAAGCAAGGCAAATATGATGATAATGTCTGAAACAGCAAAGGTGTCAGCAATGAATAATAATGATAAATTTAATCTGAACAGTTTTATATCTCCAGATGTTTCGTATGCCCCCGTATATGTCTGGGTATGGAATGATATATCTACCCGTGAAATTATAGATGAACAGCTTGTCGAAATGCAAAGGCTCGGAATCCGTGCGTTCTATATTCTTCCCGAACCTAAGGAATTCCGACCCGACAGTATGCCCACAAATCTTTCACCCGAATATCTTTCCGAAGAATTCTTTGAACTTTGTGCTTATGCAATTGACAAGGGAACTTCTCTCGGGATGAATTGTTGGATCTATGATGAGGGCGGATGGCCGTCGGGCACTGCTTGCGGAAAGGTTATTAAAGACCATCCCGAATATTCTTCTGGCGGCAAATATCCCGATCTGCTCAACAGGAATGCAACTGAATATTTTATCGAAATCACTCACAAAAAATATGCATCTGCAACACATAATTTCACCGCCGTATTTACCGATGAACCAAAAGCTCCGTCAAATCCGTTCAACAAAGATTTGGCTGATAAATACGAGCAAATCTACGGTGAATCAATTTTGCCGTATCTTCCGCTTATTGAAAGTAAAGATAAGCCGACAAAAGATAACGTTCATATTCTTCGCCGTTGGTATGATTTATGCAGTCATGCATTCTGCGAGAATTTTCTGCTTCCCTGCAAAAAATGGGCAAACGAAAACGGCTTTGCATTTACGGGTCATCTTGATAAAGACCACAGCCCCGACGGTTGTATGAACGGCGGCGGTAATTTTAATCTGATGCGCGCTTTAAGATGCTTTGATATCCCGGGCATAGATGTTATATGGCGTCAGATTCGCCCTGAAACCAAAGAAAAAATCAAAGATGATATGAACGCTTACAACGGATTTTTTCCAAGATACGCTTCGTCTGCTGCCGCACAAAACGGCACAAAGTTTGCAATGAGCGAGGTTTTCGGTGTTACAGGACCCGGACTTACTTATGATATGATGCGATATATCGTAGGTTATCAGGCTGTAAGAGGAATAAACATTTTCAATCCGTTTAACTTTCCTCTTGGACGAAAAGGTCAGCTCCTTGCACAGGAGCTTCCGATTTACACAGAAAGCCAGCCGTATTATCGTTATCTCGGTCAGTTCAACCGTTATACTGAACGCTTGTCTTATATATCTTCTTTGGGTGAACGCATTTGTGAAACTGCACTGTATTATCCTGTTTCTGATTTTCAGGGCAGACTCAATTCCGAAACCGTTGCAAATGAATTTGATTCTCTAGGCAGAAAACTCGAAGATATGACGGTTGATTTTGATATTGTTGATGATGATGTTATACAGAGTACAGAAATAATCGATGGTTTTATTCACATCGGCAAAGCAAAATATAAAACAATCATCATTCCTGAAAATGCTTACATTCCCGAGGCAACACAAAAAGCATTAAATAATTTTATCGGTTGCGGCGGAAAAGTTTTATATGAACTTTCTGCTCTTAAGCCTGTAGTTGAGGTTGAGG
>JAXJVE010000199.1:0-4949 GCA_036308705.1 Acutalibacteraceae bacterium | reverse complement strand
CCCAAAACTGAAAAGCCTTCAAGCCGTTCCGTCAGTCGAAAGACAAACGGCAAGAATTTCAGAATAACCGTATATACTCCGTCAAGTGACGGCGGTAAATGGGGTTATGCAACATCTACGGGTGCAACATCTGAACATCTCAAAACTTGTGCCGTTGACCCCGATGTAATTCCTCTCGGAAGCATAATCGAAGTGAACGGAATACAGCTCAAAGCTGTTGACACGGGAAACGAAGTGAACGGAAATGTTGTTGACATCTTTTATGACGGCTCATCAAAAGAAGCTCGAGAGTGGATAAACGAGTTCGGTGAGTATCACGAAGTAACCATTATAGAATAGGAGGAATATTATGGCTGACAATACAAAAGGTGCTTTCAAGAGCGATAAAGAAAAGCTGAAAGAAATTACCGACAGTATCGAAAACGGCATAAAAGAATTGTTTGCTTCAGATAAATACAAGCAGTATTTGCAGACAATGAGCCGTTTTCACAGATACAGCGTAAATAACCAAATGCTTATCTTTATGCAAAAGCCTGATGCTTCCCTTGTTGCAGGATTTAACAAGTGGAAGGATTCATTCGGCAGAAATGTCAAACGTGGCGAAAAAGGCATAAAGATTATTGCGCCCGCACCGTTCAAAAAGAAAATCGAAAAAGATAAACTCGACCCCGACACAAAACTTCCCATGCTCGATGAAAACGGACAGCCGATAAAGGAAGTTGCAGAGGTCAGCACATCAACATTCAAGGTTGTATCTGTTTTTGACGTTTCGCAGACCGAAGGTAAACCCTTGCCCGAACTCTCATCTGATTTAACCGGAAATGTGGAACACTATGATGCTTTTATGGAAGCTATCAAAAGAAGTTCTCCCGTACCTATTGATTTCAAGCCTATTGAAAACGGTGCTGACGGCTTTTTCAGTTACGATAATCAGAGAATCACTCTGCGAGAAGGAATGAGCGAAACACAGACGGTCTGTGCTGCAATTCACGAAATGGCACACGCAACACTTCACAATTATTCAAGAAGGAATAAGGATGAAACCGATGTTGAAAGAAAAGACCGTCACACGGAAGAAGTTGAAGCGGAAAGTATTGCCTATGCTGTATGTGCATATTACGGCATTGAAACAAGCAAAAACTCATTCGGCTATCTTGCTTCTTGGTCGAGCGATAAAGAGCTGAAGGAACTGAAAGCAAGTCTTGAAACGATAAATAAGACTTCATCGGAACTCATTACTGCGATAGACCGTAATTTCAAAGAGGTCTGCAAAGAACAAGGTATTGACCTTTCTGCCAAAGCAGACCCCATAACGGCACTTGCTACCGATCTTGACCGCTTTGCCTATGACTACGATACATACGATTATAATGACCGAGTAAGTGACCCACAAAGTAACATTAATGACCTTATGGATAATATTTCAAGCGGTAATTGTTCGGGTGTTGCCGATTGGCTTCGTGGTATTATCAATGACAATACAGAATACAGCCAAACGGCACAATCGCTTTTGGACAGACTCACTCCGTATGTAAAAGACGAGCCTATTGCAGAACAGCAGGATACGGCAGAAATACCCGGTGTTGAAGAAAACTCAATATCAGAGCTTCCCGACCCGACAATAACGGTTAAGATGATGGAAAACTACGGTTACACCGACAGCAATATGCTCCCGCTTTCAAAGGACAGAGCAAGAGAGCTGATGGACAGAGATGTAACAGTTTACTGTCTGCATACCGATAATACCGAAGCAATGGTTGTAAGCGAAAGCGATATAATTGACCATTACGGTATTTTTGGTATTGAAGTTGCTGACTGGGAACGAATAAAAGCTGATGTTCCTGCCCGTGATATTGAAAAGAGATTTAACGAAAATCCCAACAATGCCATTCTTATCTATCAGATTCCGAATGATGACCCGAAAAATCTTATGTTTATGAGATATGACAGTCTTTCGGAACCTCCGAGCCGTGAGAACTATGATGCTGTTTACACAGCAACAATCGAACCGAAAGAAACGGTATCAGCAACACTTGAAGCGGCTTATCAGAAATATAACGCTGACAGACCGCTTGATTTTACGGGTCACAGTTTATCGGTAAGCGACATCCTTGCCATAAAACAGAACGGTGAGGTATCATATCATTACTGCGATAGCTTTGGTTTCAGAGAGCTTCCCGATTTCAACAAAAGCAACTATCTCAAAAATGCTGAAATATCAACCGAAGATGATTACGGAATGATTGACGGCATATTGAATAACGGTGATAAAAAGCCGACAGTTGCAGAGCTTGAAGCACAGGTCAAAGCCGGCAAGAGCATATCGCTCTTAGACCTTGCGAATGCTGTAAATGATGAAAAAAAGGAACGCAAACCGATAGCTGAAAAGCTCAAGCAGAAAACAACAGAAAAGGCAAAGAACAGCACCAAAGAAAAAGACAGAAAGGGGCATTTAGTATGACCGCAGTAACCTATGATGAGCAACTGCTCATCGCAATCCACAATGCAGGCTCACGAACAGAAACGGTTTCGGCTCTTAAAGAAATGAGAGAATACATTTCTGCGGAAGAAACAGAACTCAAAGCTATTACCGATTCGGCAATTTCCCGTCTTGAAGAAATGACCGATGAAGAATATGCACAGCTCGACCTGATACCCGATTTATTTGATTAAGACAAAGGAGAAATGAATTATGAAAAACAATCTTAAGAAAGCAATCGCCCTCATTTTAAGCATCGTCACCGTGTTTACGGTATGTGCAACAACCGCATTTGCAACGGAAGAAGATATTTCTTTCCGTATGACCAACCGCTATATGACCATTTATTACGGCAATTCCGCTGAACTTACCATTTATACAAATTCAGATGATGTGTATTTCACTTCATCGAATGAGAAAGTGGCAACCGTTGATGAAAACGGTGTTGTCACTTCAAAAGGTATCGGCGAATGTGTTATAACCGCAGGTGTCGAAGGAACTGACCTTAAAGAAGAATGTACGGTAAAAGTAGAGCTTTTATGGTGGAAGTTTTTCGATAATCTCATAGCCTTTATCCGAAATCTTCTTATGGATTTATCCATAGTATCATAACAAAGTCGGGGGTGTTCTTTTGAACACTCCCGTCATTTATTTTTAGGAGGTAAAAATATGGAAAATGAAAATATATCAAAAGTCCAGCAAATTGCTCTCCTTGCAGAAGAAACAGAAAGAAATCTGACCCGTTCAAGGCAGAATTGGACTGCGTTCCTTACAACTGCCGCACGGCTCTATAAATATCCGTTCAATGAACAGTTGCTTATTTTCGCTCAACGGCCCGAAGCGACAGCTTGCGCCGACTATGATATATGGAATAAGCAGATGAACAGATATATCCGCAGAGGTTCAAAAGGTATTGCACTCATTGATACTGATACAGAACCGAGAACACTTAAATATGTTTTTGATGTTTCCGATACGGGCAAAACGGAACGCTCAAAGACTCCGTTTTTATGGGAATACAGAGATGAACACGAAAACACGGTTACATCAGCTCTTGAAAGCAAATATGACGTTTCAGCAAAAAACGGTATTGCAAATCAGCTTGAAAGTATAGCTGCACAGCTTGTCGATGAATATTGGGGAAACTACAAACGGGATATTTTTGACATCGTTGACGATTCGTTCCTTGAGGGTTATGATGAAGATAACATCGGTATGGCATTCAGAAATGCGGCGGTTGTCAGTACAACCTATACTCTCCTGACCCGTTGCGGAATAAATGCTGATGAATACTTTGAAGATGAAGATTTTTTAAGTATCTTCGATTTCAACACTTCCGATACTGTTAATTTCCTTGCAACTGCGGTCAGCGAAACAAGTGAGCAGGTGCTAAGGCAGATAGAAATATCGGTTAAAAATTATGAACGTGAAAGGAGCAAGAACAATGAGCAACATCACTTACAGTCAGAACGGAGATTATCTGATTCCGAACTTAACTCTCGTACAGACCGAGAAGAAACCCCTCGGGAAATACGGCAGAATGAGGAAGGAATATCTCAAGAATCATCGTCCGGCTCTTTGGAACAGAATGGTATTGAGGGACACTCTTTACAGCCATCTGTTGGAGATAGACGAAGCAGCGAACAATCGCTTGGAGCAGATGATGCCCGAACTGATGAAATCAGCGGGAGTGACGGAAGAACTGAAAGCGAGCGACCCAATGAAATGGGTCGGTCTGATGAACAATCTGCAATCTCAGGCAGAGGAGATAATTCTGACGGAACTGATTTACAGTTAAGCAATCACGATTTCGATGCCCGATGGAACGGTATCGAATATTTCCACCAAGATAAAGAAAAAAACGAGCTGATTAAAACATTTTTGGCTCCGCATAAAGAAGAAATCGCTATGTTCTATGAAAGTCATTCTGACAGAGATGAACGTAGCGATTTTATTATGTCTTTCTTTAACTCAACACCGTATGAAATGACACTCTCCAACGGTGTAAATGCAGGCTTTGAAGCCTATTCCGATGCCATCAGGTTATGGCGTAATGACGGAACAGAACTCCGTGAAGCGTGGCAAAAATGGTTTCAGATTGAACGAAGCGTTTTCGGACTTATGCTTATGGAGGAATGGACAGAGCCGCAGGCTTCGCTTTTGTCCGGTGCCGAAAAACAAATGGAACTTATCGGTACAGCAGTAAAAAATGAAGCTCCTTTGTATCTGCCGCAATCTGCTGTTGATTATGTACTTTGCGGAGGAAGCGATTTCAGCGAAGGCAAAATGCGTATTTACAGACAGTTTACCGAAAGTCTATCGAAAGAAGAAAATATAAAATTCCTTAAAAACGAATACGGTACGGGCGGACATTCAGATGCTATTCCTGCAAGTGGATTTTGGGAAGGTCACGATGCCAAAGGTATTGAAATATCCGACCATTACAGCGTTCCTCAGAGAAGAGTTTTAT
>JAXJVE010000198.1:0-1482 GCA_036308705.1 Acutalibacteraceae bacterium | reverse complement strand
TATGGATGAGCTTTCAGAAGATGATACATCAAAAGTTTATGAAGCATTCAAAAATGTTTCCGGCAAAAAACAGGTTGGTGCAAAAGAACTTGATGCAATTATAGCAACTGTTGCACATCAGGTTCCGCCCACATACAGAGTTCAGAGTTACATACTCAACTCAGGTAATCTTATCTCATCAACAGCAAACATTGTGCTTGAAAAAGGCAACAGAACCCTTAAAGCAGTCGGTCTTGGCGACGGCCCTGTTGATGCGGCGTTCAAAACAATTGAACAGATTATCGGTCATCACTATGAACTTGACGATTTTCAGATTCAGTCAGTTACCGAAGGTAGAGAAGCAATGGGTGAAGCCCTTGTTAAACTCCGTTCAAACGGTAAACTTTATTCAGGAAAGGGCATTTCAACAGATATTATCGGTGCAAGTATCATTGCTTATGTAAATGCTCTTAACAAAATAGTTTATGAGGAGGAAACAGTATGAAGATTTCGTTCTCAACAAACGGCTGGCAGGATCTGACCTGGGCTGAATTTATAAATACTGCAGACGAACTTGGTTTCAACGGTATAGAAATTCATAATATAACAGATGTCAGATTCACCGGTAATGATGCACCGTTCAGCAAAGCCAACTCTTCCGCAACGGTACACAGACTTCTCGAAAAATCAATATCAATCCCATGTATTGATACTTACTGCAATATTGCAGATGAAAATGAAGCAGATAAAGGCTTTGAAGAAATTGCAACAGCAATTGAGATTGCCGCAAAAATCAGATGCCCCTATGTCAGAATTCACGCTTATTCAACAGGTGCAGAAAACAAAACGGAAGATGCGGCAGTAATCTCTCTTATCGGCAGACTTATTGAAAAAGCCGAACAGGATAACGTTGCACTTCTTGTTGAAACAGTTGGTCTTTACGCCGATACATCAAGACTCCGTGATCTTCTTAACGTTTTTGCCTGTGATTATCTCGCCGCTCTCTGGGATATAAACCATCCGTACAGAGATTTCAGCGAAGAACCCGATACAACAATAACAAACCTCGGTGCTTATATCAAGCACGTTCATATCAAAGATTCTGTTGTTGAAAACGGCGAAATAAAATACAGACTTATCGGCGAAGGTGACCTTCCCCTCAGCACAATGATACGTGCTCTTGATTCGGTTAATTACGACGGTTTTCTCTCGTATGAATGTCAGCCCGATAAAATGGAAGACTTCGGATTTGCCGATATCGTATTCCCCCATTTTGTTAATGCAATCACCAATTATGATA
This sequence comes from Acutalibacteraceae bacterium, assembly GCA_036308705.1. Lineage (GTDB taxonomy): Bacteria > Bacillota > Clostridia > Oscillospirales > Acutalibacteraceae > CAG-177. The sequence goes on along the minus strand of JAXJVE010000198.1, from coordinate 203 downwards.
ACAAAAAAATCAGCGAAGAGCTTCTCTATACCAACAGAAGCGGCAGCGGTAAATTTGTTTGGGAAAAATATAAACTCGTCAACAAAACCTTTTCTCAGGTTCTTGACACTATGGTTGAAAAATTCCCCGACCAGCTTGCATACAAATACACAACGCTTGATTACACAAGAACTTATTCTCAGTTCCGCGATGATGTTGATAAC
>JAXJVE010000197.1:0-1430 GCA_036308705.1 Acutalibacteraceae bacterium | reverse complement strand
CCGCATCTTCTTCAAAGCCGAATTCTTCACAAATCAATGAAATAACTTTTTCTATCATAAAACATTCCTCCTGTGGTTTTCGGAACCGTTTATATTGATAATTAAATAATAAATTGCCTTGTGGCGTGAATTACAGTGAATAATGAATAGTGAAAAGTGAATAGTTAAGGGCGGGCAAAGCCCACACCCAAAATATATTCGGTCATAGGCGGAGCCTATCCGAAACTTTTCATTCTTCACTCTTAACTTTTCACTTGCATCTGCGTTCTGCATTCTGAACTCTGCACTTAAAAATCCGTTTTTTCAAGTTGTTTCAATCCACGCTCTGCAAGAGCTTCATATCTTTGTTTTTTATCTCTTATCACTTCGTCAAGCGGCGGCAAAAGACCGAATGACGCACCCATCGGCTGAAAATTCTTTACACTTTCATCGCTGATATATCGTGCAAGTGCACCCGTCATAGTAAGCTCCGACGGAACAAAAATTTCTTTGCCGAGAATTTTATTTGCGGCATTTATGCCCGCAAGTATACCCGATGCCGCAGACTCCATATAGCCCTCAACACCCGTTATCTGACCCGCAAAATACAGACCCTCTCTGCCTTTGAAACCGAAATCGCTGCCGAGAAGTCGGGGCGAATCTATAAAAGTATTGCGGTGCATAACACCGTAACGCACAAACTCCGCATTTGCAAGTGCGGGTATCATTGAAAATACCCTTTTCTGCTCGGGGAATTTAAGATTCGTCTGGAAGCCGACAAGATTATACATCGTGCCCGCCTCGTTTTCTTTGCGGAGCTGAAGGTTTGCCCACGGTCTGTGACCTGTTCTCGGGTCACGCAGACCCGAAGGCTTCATCGGGCCGAAACGGATTGTATCGTGCCCTCTTGACGCCATAACCTCAATGGGCATACAGCCCTCATAAACACCCTTGCGTTTATCAAATTCGTGAGTGGGTGCACATTCCGCATTGACAAGTGCTTCGTAAAAAGCCTCATATTCATCTTTATTCATCGGGCAGTTGATATAGTCATCGGGGTTGCCTCTGTCGTATCTCGACTGCATAAATGCTCTTTCAAGGTCGATGCTTTCAGCGGTTACAATAGGTGCCGCCGCATCAAAAAAGCTGAGGTTTCCGCCGCAGATTTCCTTTATTTTATCGGAGAGCGACTGTGAAGCAAGCGGACCTGCGGCAATGATAACAACACCGTCGGGGATTTCGGTTACTTCTTCCCTGATAAGGGTTATTTCTTTGCGTGAGAGGATTTTTTCGGTTACGAGAGCCGAGAATTTATCTCTGTCAACCGCAAGTGCACCGCCCGCGGGCACAGCCGTTGCCTTTGCACATTCAACACAGAGCGAGCCCATAAGCTCCATTTCTGCCTTGAGCATACCCGCCGCACAGCCGAGCCTCATTGCCTTGAATGAATT
>JAXJVE010000196.1:0-1892 GCA_036308705.1 Acutalibacteraceae bacterium | reverse complement strand
TTCAAGTATAGCATATTTTATGGAATTTGCAAGCAGTTTCATAAATTTTGCAGATATGCAAGAGCTTTTGCAAGTTCATCAGGCTGACCGTAGTTGCTTCTGTAAAGCTCGATAACATAATCGCCTTTATAATCTGCAGATTTCATAATATCAAACAGTTTGCCGAAATCAAAGCTGCCTGTTCCCGGGGGCATACAGTCCTTACCCGATATATGGTCGCTCAGATGAATATGAACAATCTCATTTTTGAATTCATCGGCAAACGCAAGCGGTTCATAGCCTGATCTTACAGCCTGTTTAACATCAAAAACCATTCTGAAGTTATCGCCGAGATATGTTCTCATATTTTTGAGAAATTCAGGGCTTTCGCTGAAATGTGCGTGAACATTCTCCTGACAAACGGTTATGCCGTATTCCTTGCCCGCTTCAACAAGTTTGCCGAAACGTTCAAAATACTCATTATTGCTTATTTTTGCAGGGAATTTTGAACCGTGTATAACAAGAACTTTTGCACCGAGCACGGCGGCGGTTTCCGAACAGCGTTTGTAAAAATCTATTCCGTCATAAAAACGTCGTTTATATTCGCTGAAAAGCATATGCGTTTCCGAAAAGGAAGAAAAAGGATGAACGGAAGCAACATGGATACCGTATTCATTTTTTGTTTTTAAAAGTTCTTTTGCAAAATCAGTTGAAGTTTCGCCGTATGAGTTTAAAAATATTTCACAAGTTTTAACACCCATTTTGCCGAGCATATCAAAAGATATTTCCGTTTCAAGCGGATAAAGACACGATGTTGAAATTCCGATTGCCATTTGTTTTGTTCCTCTGTTGGTAATATTTTATGTTTGAAACAGACCTGCCGATGATGTATAATCAATCGGGAAGGTGAATACTATGAAAGAAATTTTTTCACATATACACCGCATATCAAAAACGCTTGTGATAACAGGATGGTCTGCGGTTATTCTGATGCTTGTTGCCTCAATAATTCTTTACTCAGGGGCGGGAAGATGGTTTGATTATTATACATCTGTTGAAATAAGCGAAAAACTTCTTGAGCTTGTAAGACCTGTTTGTGTAACGGTCAGCATCGGCTGTATTGCCGCTGAGCATTTGATCAAGCAAAAAAATAACAGGATGCAATAATTATATCATATCAGCATTAATATTTCAATGTTTTGAAAAGTCGGGAAAACATCTCGACTTTTTAATTTTTATATGGTATAATTATACAACAATTTCTGCTTATTTGAAAAAAGGAGTGTTTATTATGCTCAAAATTGCAATGCTTTCAAAATGGCACGTTCACGCCGAAGGTTATGCAAGGGATTTTATAAAAACAGGTAAAGCTGAGATAACCGCCGTCTGGGATGAAAAGCCCGACAGGGGAAAAGAATGGGCGGAAAATCTCGGCGTTGAATTTGTTGACGATCTTGATACGCTTCTTGCACGCGATGATGTTGATGCGGTTTGTTGCTGTACACCCACAACAATGCATAGCGATGTGCTTATCCGTTGTGCAAAAGCGGGCAAACATATTTTTACCGAAAAAACGCTTGCGTGCACCGTTGAGGAATGTAACGAAATTGCAAAAGCAGTTGAAGAAAACGGCGTTACATTTGTTATTTCGTTCCCGCATAAAGCGTGGCCTGTTGTCAGATTCGCAAAAGAACATATTGAAAACGGTGATTTCGGCAGAGTAACAAATGTCAGAATCCGTAACGCACATAACGGTGTAAGCGGCAACTGGCTTCCCGATTATTGGTTTGTCAAAGAAGATTGTGCAGGCGGTGCGATGATGGATTTGGGCTGCCATCCGATGTATCTTCTTGCTTATCTTTGCGGCAAGCCAAAAAAGATAACAGGTATTGCAAATTCGGTGCTCGGTACTC
>JAXJVE010000195.1:0-1437 GCA_036308705.1 Acutalibacteraceae bacterium | reverse complement strand
GCAAACCATATGGAAAAGGCAATGTCTCTCGATTTAGAGGCGGAAGTGTTAGATGAACAGGTCAGATTATTAGAGATTGAATTGCTTGCAACCTCTCAAAGAGTCAACCTGTTTGAAAAGGTTAAAATCCCCGAAACAGAGGAAAACATCAAAAAAATCTCAATTTATATGGCGGATCAACAGGTAAGTGCCGTTGTCCGTTCAAAAATTTCAAAACGCAAAATTGCGGCACGAAATGAAGCATCCTCAGAAACGGAGGTGTACTCATTATGATAGTGCCTATGAAAAAAGTATCTCTCATAATCAGGGGAGATAAGAAAACCGAAACGCTCAGAAAACTCCGTAAACTCGGTATTCTTCATATCGAAGAGGCTGAAGGCTCGGGCAAAAAACTTGAAGAGCTCAGGTCAAAAGCCCTGCTTCTTGAAAATGCACTTTTCAGCATTACGGATAAGAAAAACAAAAAGATAAAGCAAGAAAATATTGATATGGCAAAGGCGGTTTCCGTTGCGGAAGAAGTAACCGCACTTGCGGAAGAGAAAAAGCTCTGTACCGCAGAAAAAATCAGCCTCTCTGCCGAGCTTGACCGTATTGCGGATTGGGGCGAACTCGACCCCGAAAAGCTTGGTGCACTTGCTGAAAAGGGCGTTGACGTTTCGCTTTATGAAATGCCAAAATCCGAGTATGATAAACTCGGTGAAAGCGTAAAAACTCTCAGCCTCAGCAAAACAAAAAATTCCGTAAAATTTGTTTTGATTAAATCGGGTAATGAGGGTGAAGCTGAGGCGGTTGATTCATTGAATAAATACCGCTTTGAAATGCCCCGTGCTTCAACTTCCGAAATCAAGAAGAAAATCGAAACCGTAAACAGCCGTATCAAAGAAATTGATGAAAAAACATCGTCATTCGCCTGTTATTCGGGCGGTATGAAAAAGGCGGTTGCGGCTTGCGGAAAAGAGATTGAATTTGAAGTTTACGCAACGGGTATGGCAAACGAAAATCTTTCTGCCGACGGCACGGGCAATGTTACAGTTTCATATTTCACGGGTTATGTTGAGGCTGAAAACCTTGAACGCCTTATGCAGATTGCAAAGGAAAATTCATGGGGTTTGATTGCTGAAGACCCCACCGAAGAGGATAACGTACCCACAAAGCTGAAAAACAACAAATTTGTAAGCCTTATTTATCCGCTGACCGATTTCCTCGGCACCGTGCCCGGATATTTTGAGTATGATATTTCGGCGTGGTTCCTCGGATTTGTGCTCATATTCTTCGGAATTATTTTCGGCGACGGCGGCTACGGTATCCTGATTACGGGTGCGGCTGCGGCACTGATTATAAAATCTCTTATATCCAAAAAAGAGATATCGCCCGCATTTCTGCTCGTAGGACTTTTCGGTTTATCAACCATAGTGTGGGGCACTCTCACCTGCACAT
>JAXJVE010000194.1:0-2879 GCA_036308705.1 Acutalibacteraceae bacterium | reverse complement strand
GTATAATTATCCGCCGCATTGACATATCCAGTGTTGGCTTTTACGGTTATTTCTTTTGAAATATCATCGGAATCAACAATATATTTTTTGCCGCTGACTTTAACGTCAACAAAATAATTCTTTTCACCGAACGGTTCTAAGCCGAAGTCGCTTTCAATACGCTCGTAGTCAATTGTGACAGGTATATTTTTGATTTCTTTTTCAACCTCAACACCGAATTCAACAACCACAACAAGCCAGAAAAAGATTGCGGCAACAACAGAAAACACCATCAGAAAACGGTTATTATAGAAAAGATCGCTGAATCTCTGTTTTTTCTTCATTTCTTTTTACCCTTAAAAATCTTCTTGAAGATTCCGCCCTCTCCCGTAATCTTTCGGTCACTTCCGCTGTCAATAAGATAATCCAGAAGTTTTTCACGCAATTCAGCCTCAGTAAGATTGCGTATAAGCTCGCCTCCGAGAGCAACGGAAATTATTCCCGTTTCTTCGGATGTAACAATAACAATGGCATCAGTCTGCTCGCTCATTCCGAGTGCCGCTCTGTGCCTTGTACCCAAATCGCTTGAAATAGTGTTGTTTTTTGTGAGAGGCAAAACACAGCCTGCACAAAGCAATCTGCCGCCTCTGACAACCGCCGCACCGTCGTGAAGCGGAGAATTCGGGAAGAATATGTTACCGATAAGCTCGTGAGAAATTTGCGCATCAACAGGTGTACCTGTTTTTATAACATCGCCGAGGAGAAGCTCTTTTTCCATAACAATAAGAGAGCCTGTTTTACTGTCGCTCATTCTCTGTACGGCTTTTGAAATTTCAATTACGGCTTCGTTTACGATTTTATTTTTTTCATCACTGTTGCCCTTGAGGAGCAAGCTGAAACTCGAGAATTTGCTTGTACCCACCTTCTCGATTATCTGCCTGATTTCCTGCTGGAAAAGGATAACAAGAATGATGAATATGTTCTTGAAAACAAACTCAAAAATATATGAGCTTGCCTCCATTTTAAGAACATTGATTATGAAATAGATAACACCGAGCAAAAGCAAACCCTTTACAAGCTGGAATGCTCTTGTTTCACGGATAAGTTTTACACCGTTATATATTAAAAATGCCACAAACAATATATCGAGAACATCGGATATTCCCGGCTTTAATGACAGCATTTTTGAGAAAAAATCTGAAAAATCATCAAAAAAAGCCAAAATCCTCACCAACCCTTCTTACAAGTAATTCAATCATACCACAATGTGAATCAGGTTGCAAATATTATCTTTGATTCTTTACAAAAAATTTATTTTTTATATTCAACAAGGCAAACCGCATGGGCGGAAATCCCCTCTCCGCTGCCTGTAAAGCCAAGCCCTTCTTCGGTTGTTGCCTTAACGCTGATAAAATCCGCACTTACACCGCAAGCATCTGCAATATTGTTACGCATAGCCTCAATATAGGGACGCATCTTCGGGCTTTGTGCAATCAATGTAGCATCTATATTCACTATCGAAAAACCTTTTGACCTGAGCAAAGAAACAACTTCTCTGAGCAAAAGAAGGCTGTCCGCATCCTTGAATTCAGGGTCATTATCGGGGAATATACAGCCGATATCTCCGAGTGCGGCGGCACCCATAAGAGCATCGGAAACTGCGTGAAGAAGCACATCCGCATCGGAGTGACCGAGCAGACCTTTTTCATAAGGAATTTCAACGCCGCCTATTATAAGCTTTCTGTTTTCAACAAGTTTATGGACATCATATCCGTGACCTATTCTGAGCATAGGTTACATCTCCTTTTCAATTTCTCTCACATCGTTGAGAAACTGCTCGTAGGTTGTTACGCAATTAAGAACTTTTATGAGCGAATTTGCCGAGAGTCTTTCAGGGAAAGAATAATATTTAAGCAAAGCGGCACGTTTTTTTGAGCTGTCTTCACCGCCGGTAAAACCGAGCTCATATAAATCAAGTTTTGTTATCGGTCTTGCCGGCTCCTGTGCCGATTCACAAAGCACGCCCGCATTCGCAAGTGCCTGCATAATAATCTGCTCTGAAACACCTTCCACACCGAGTTTACCTTCTTTTGAAGGCTCGGTTTTACGGCTCTCTTTACCGAAAATATCTGGAATATAAGCGTGAACAATATCCTTCTGATCAACTGTTGAACCGATAAAAGAACGTATTTTAAAGCCTGCGGAATCACTGTCCGTAAGCACAAGAATACCTCTTTTTTCGGCAAGTTTTCTTATAAGAGCCTGAAGCTCTTTATCTTTGAATATACCAAAACCGTCAGTCTGAATTATGGGTGCATCAATAATGCCCGAAAGCTTTATTTTATCGTATTTACCCTCAACGATAACGGCCTGTCTGATTTTTATCATAATTATCTACCTGCTCTTGCGAGTTTAACCACGGTCTGCTCAAGCACCAGCCTTTTGTCAAGAGCCGAACTTTTAAGCGTATTATCTGCCTGCAGCAGAATCTCAACGCACTCACCTATCGCCTCAAAAGAAAGGGATGAACCGTTCCTTGCGGCATTGGTAAGCCTGAACTCCTTACCCGCATAGTTATAGTATTTTGCAACAACTTCGGCACGGTTGCCTGATTTGACGGCAGCCTTTGCCCTGTATATATCGGAATACTGTGCAATCAATGCACCGAGAATCTGAAACTCATCTTCACGCTGCTCAAACAACTGCGAAAGTTTTCTGAAAGCACTGTCAAATCTGCCCGCAGTAAGGTCTTTGATCATATCAAAAACTTTTGCATCAAGGCTTTTGATACAAACGGCATCAACATCGCTTCTGAGAACCTCTTCGCCCTGTGCATAAGCACACACCTTCTCAGTTTCGTTGAGCAAAGTATTAAGGTCGCTTCCGACACAGGTGATAAG
>JAXJVE010000193.1:0-5066 GCA_036308705.1 Acutalibacteraceae bacterium | reverse complement strand
TCACATATAACAGCAAACGGCATCCCTTTATCCTTGGGATATTTTTCAACATCGGCTGCAGTTGAGTTTCTGTACTCGGGTTTCATAAGAACGCTTATTTTACCGTTCGTTTCAAACACGGCATAAGAAATCTGTGAAAAATCAAAAACATCTTTTTGTCTGAGTGCCGAAACAAGGTCATTGACCGTCATCCTGAGTTTTTTCAAAGCTTTATAATCTATCACCCCGTTTCTTATAACTATAACGGGATGCCCCTGAATATATGAACGTACCTTATGACTTTTGAGGCTCAGTGCAGATGAAATAATCTCAAACGCAACAAGTATAAACAAAGCAATAACCGAATTAAGAATCGGTATGCTGTTATCCTGCATGGGAATTGATGCAATTTCAGAAACAAGTATAGTCACCGCAAGCTCGGAGGGTTGAAGCTCCCCTATCTGCCTTTTGCCCATCAATCTTATAAAAAAAATTACCATTATATAAAGTATAACTGCACGGATAAGCGTAACCGCCATTCAACCATCCCCTTCAGCTCCTATTTTTTCACACATCGCTCATATTATTACATTTCCATTGACTAAACATTAATTATATTGTATATTTATTCCATACCTGTAAAGGAGATATTTTATGAAATACTATCTCGGAATGGATATAGGCGGCACAAAATGTGCGGTAATACTCAGCGAAGAAAATGCTGACTCAATCAAAGATAAAATCAGATTCGAAACAAGGGTTGAAAGAGGTTACAAGGCAATAGTTGCTGAGCTGATTTCATCAGCAAAAAAACTCCTCTGCCGCAACGGTATTGGCTCTTGCGACGTACTCGCCTGCGGTGTAAGTTGCGGAGGGCCTCTCAACGCCGATACAGGCGTTATTATGTGCCCGCCGAATCTGCCCGATTGGGATAATGTCCCGCTTGCAGATACGGTTACGGAATCGCTCGGTATACCTTGCAAGGTAAGAAACGATGCTGATGCGTGTGCACTTGCGGAATGGCAATTCGGTGCAGGCAAGGGTACAAAAAATATGATTTTTCTCACATTCGGCACAGGTATGGGTGCGGGGCTTATCCTTGACGGCAAGCTCTATTCGGGCACAAACGGTACGGCGGGCGAAGTCGGTCATATCAGGCTTGATGCAGACGGCCCTGTTGCTTACGGTAAAGCGGGCTCGTTTGAAGGATTTTGCAGCGGTGCAGGTATCGCCGCAATGGCAAAGAAAATGCTTTCAATTTATAACGGCACAACAATAATCCCCCGTGATAATGTAACAGCAAAATCCATAGCAGATGCCGCCGCCAGGGGCGATAAACTTGCAAACGCAATTTATCGAAGATGCGGTGAAAAGCTCGGGCTCGGGATTTCAATTCTGATTGATATTCTTAACCCCGAAAAAATTGTTATCGGCAGTATTTTTCAACGCTCGGGGCATCTTCTGATTGAAAGCATGGAAGAAACAATCAGAAAAGAAGCACTTGAAATTTCAGCACAGTGCTGTAAAATAGTACCTGCAATGCTCGGCGATGAAATCGGTGATTTTGCCGCCATCGGCGTTGCAAAAGAATTTGCGGAAGGTAAAAAATAATGGATAAAACATCTGTAATTTTTCAGGAACTTTTTCAGAGATACCCCTCTCTTGAAAGCTGCAAAAGCGATATTTACAACACCTTTACCGCAATGTCGGAATGTTTTGAAAGCGGAGGAAAAGTGCTCTGCTGCGGTAACGGTGGCTCTGCAGCAGACTGCGACCACTTTGCGGGAGAATTACTCAAAGGATTTTTGAAAAAAAGGCCTTTATCGGACTGTGAAAAGCAGAAATTGGGCAACGGTTTTATCGCCGATAATCTGCAAAAGGGGTTGCCTGTTATTTCACTCTGCACACATTCCGCACTTATGACGGCATTTGAAAACGATGTTGTCCCCGCCCTTGTTTTTGCTCAGCAGGTTTATGCGTATGCAAAAAAAGGCGATGTACTGTTTTGTCTGAGCACATCGGGAAATTCAGAAAACGTTGTATATGCGGCTCAAACAGCAAAAGCATCGGGCATTGTTTCTGTTGCAATAACAGGCAAAAATGAGAGCAAACTGAGTGAAATCTGCGATATATGTATCAGACTTCCCGAAACAGAAACTTTTAAAATTCAGGAACTTACATTGCCTGTGTATCACTGCATTGCGGCAATGATTGAAGAATATTTTTTTGAATGACAAGGAGAAAATATTATGAATATTCCAAGATGTGAACACCCCAAACCGCAGTTTGAAAGAGCAGACTGGCTCAACCTCAACGGCGAATGGGATTTTGAATTTGACTTCGGTAACAGCAAAAAAGATGCCGGTATAATTGACAGAAGCGATTGGGAAACAAAAATTGTTGTCCCCTTCTGCCCTGAAAGTAAACTTTCGGGCATTGAATATACCGATTTCATCCCCGCCGTATGGTACAGAAAAAACGTAAAAATCACTGCCGACCAGCTTAAAGGAAGAGTGATTCTTCATTTCGGTGCAGTTGATTATGACACAACCGTTTATATCAACGGCAAAAAAGCGGGTACACACAAAGGCGGATATGCTTCATTTAAATTTGATATTACAGAGTATCTCTGTGAAGGCGAAAACACAATTATTGTTAATGCTGTTGACGATGTAAGAAACAATCTTGTTCCCAGAGGCAAGCAGTGTGAAGAACTCAAGTCACGAGGATGTGACTACACAAGAACAACAGGTATCTGGCAGACAGTATGGCTTGAATTTGTACCTGTTTCATACATAAAGAGCTTCAAAATTTTCCCCGATTACGTTAACGGTACGGTTACAATCTCTGCTGTTGTTGAGGGTAACGGCGAATTCACCGCATCTGCTTCATACAAAGGCAAAGCAATGGGCAGCTTCAGAAAAGAAGCAAAGTCAACAGTTACAGGTGAAATTAAGCTTGATGAAATCCATCTTTGGGAAGTCGGCTGCGGCAGACTTTATGACCTTGAACTTACTTTTGGCGAAGATAAAGTAAAGAGCTATTTCGGTTTAAGAAACGTTGAACTTGATGATTATAAATTCCTTATCAACGGCAAATCGGTATTCCAGCGACTTGTTCTTGATCAGGGATTCTACTCAGAAGGTATTTATACCGCACCCGCAGACGAAGACCTTGAAAAAGATATAAAACTTTCGCTTGCAGTCGGCTTCAACGGTGCAAGACTTCATCAGAAAGTATTTGAAGAAAGATTCCTTTATCATTGCGACAGACTCGGCTACATCGTATGGGGTGAATACGGCAACTGGGGTCTTGACCATTCAAGCCCCGCCGCACTCGGTGCAATGCTGCCCGAATGGTGTGAATGTGTTGAAAGAGATTTCAACCATCCCTCAATCATCGGTTGGTGTCCTTTCAATGAAACCTGGGATTTTGCGGGCAGAAGACAGAATGATGATGTAATTTCAACAATTTATAAAGTTACAAAGCATATGGATGAAACCCGCCCCTGCATTGATACAAGCGGTAACTTCCATACAATCACCGATATCTTTGATGTTCACGATTATGAGCAGGATTACAAAATTTTCAAAGATAATTACGATAAGCTTATGACTGAAGGTATTCTTTACGAAAGATTCCCCGACAGACAGATGTACAGTGGCAAAGGCTGTGCATGGGTAAGCGAATACGGCGGACTTCAGTGGTCAAACGGTGACAGAGGCGACGCATGGGGCTACGGCAATGCACCCAAAACAGAAGAAGAATTTATCGAAAGATATGCCGGTCTTACAGATGCACTTCTTGATAATTACAGAATGTTCGGCTTCTGCTACACTCAGCTTTATGATATTGAACAGGAACAGAACGGTCTTTATTATTATGACCGTACACCCAAGTTTGACCCCGAAATATTCAGAAAAATCAACAGCCGCAAGGCAGCAATCGAAGATTAATTGCTTTAAATATATTGACTTTAAAAATATTATGTGATATCATTTATTACGATAAAAATTTACGGAGGTTGCATTATGAAACACATCAAGACTCTTGAAACACGTAATCTTTGTGACAGTGCAAAGAACGGCGGTTGCGGCGAATGCCAGACTTCATGCCAGTCAGCATGTAAGACAAGCTGCGGTATCGCAAATCAGCAGTGTGAAAACACTCAGAAAACAGAGAAATAATTAAACAGAAATGCTGCCTATCGGCAGCATTTTTTGTGTGGAGAATAATTATGATACATCAGTATAAACTCGGCGGCTACAACATTGTGCTTGATATCTGCTCAGGCTCGGTTCACGTTGTTGACGAAGTTGCCTATGATATTATTTCGGAGTTTGAAAACGCAGATAAAGATACCGTTATTTCATCAATGGCTCAGAAATATACCGATATTTCAAATCAGGATATCGAAGAATGTTATGAACAGGTTGCTTCTCTTAAAGAAAGCGGCAAGCTTTTTGCACCTGAAACCTTCGAGCCGATGGCGGGTCATCTCAAGCAGAAAACGGCAGGTGTTGTAAAAGCCCTTTGTATGCATATCGCACACACCTGTAACCTTAACTGCTCATACTGTTTCGCAAGCCAGGGCAAATATCACGGAGAGCGTGCACTTATGAGCTTTGAGGTAGGCAAACGTGCTCTTGATTTTCTTATTGAAAATTCGGGCACACGCCGTAATCTTGAGGTTGACTTTTTCGGCGGTGAGCCTCTTATGAATTTTGACGTTGTGAAACAGCTTGTTGAATATGCAAGAAGCATCGAAAAAGAACACGGCAAGAATTTCCGTTTCACTCTTACAACAAACGGCGTGCTTATTGATGACGATGTTATTGACTTTGCAAACCGTGAAATGAGCAATGTTGTGCTCAGCCTTGACGGCAGAAAAGAAATTCATGACCGCTACCGTGTTGACTATGCAGGTAACGGAAGCTGGGAAAAGATTGTACCCAAATTTCAGAAACTCGTTGAAGCAAGAGGCGGCAAAAACTACTATATGAGAGGCACCTTCACCCACGCAAACCCTGATTTCTTAAAGGATATCCAGCAAATGCTTGACCTTGGTTTCAACGAGCTGAGTATGG
>JAXJVE010000192.1:0-3958 GCA_036308705.1 Acutalibacteraceae bacterium | reverse complement strand
GGGTCCACCCGTTCCCATCCCGAACACGGTAGTTAAGCTCAACAGTGCCGAAAATACTTGGCTGGAAGCGGCCCGGGAAAATAGGTCGACGCCGACACTTTTTAATTTAGCTGCCCAAAAGGGCGGCTATTTTTTTTAGTGCGGCTATTTTGATAACGGAGGATATCTTATGGAACTTTTTGAAAAAACCATTGAAAAAAATTATGTGTATGAGGGCAAAATAATAAATGTACGCCGTGATAAGGCTGAACTCCCCACAGGTAAACCCTGCACAAGAGAGGTTGTTGAGCATAACGGCGGTGTTTGTGTTGCCGCTCTTACAGATAATAACGAGCTGATGTTTGTCCGTCAGTTCAGATATCCCTATATGGAAGTTATCCCCGAGCTTCCCGCAGGCAAGCTTGAAAAGGGCGAAGACCCCTTTGAGGCAGGCAAGCGTGAACTCCGTGAAGAAACAGGCTGTGTTGCGGAAAATTATGCCGATCTCGGCAAATTCTACCCCACTCCCGGCTACTGCGGTGAAATAATATATCTCTATGTGGGCTGGAATCTCAGGGAATGTGAAATGAACCTTGATGAAGATGAATTCCTTGAGGTTGAAAAAATCCCTCTTGATAAAGCGTTGATATGGTACTCAACGGTGAAATCCGTGACGGCAAAACTCAGGCACTCGTTATGCGTGTTGCCGAAATGAAAAGAAGAGGAAGTATCGGCTGATGAAAAAGATTATTCTTGCCTCCGCATCACCCCGCCGCAAGGAGTTGCTCCAAACAGCGGGAATTGAATTTGAAATCTGCGTAAGCGATGCCGATGAGAGCATCCCCGAGGGCACTCTGCCCGTTGATGCCGCAAAAATGACGGCAACAAAAAAAGCTCTTGCCGTTGCAGAGAGCCATAAAGACGATATAGTTATCGGTGCGGATACAATCGTTGTTGCAAACGGAAAAATTCTCGGCAAGCCCAAAGATACGGCAGATGCCGAGGCTATGCTGAGAGAACTTTCGGGCATTGAGCACGAGGTAATAACAGGCGTTTGTATTGTAAATGACGGCAAAACCAACGCATTTGAACAAATCAGCAAGGTTAAGTTTTACGAACTCACCGCAGATGAAATCAAATCTTATGTTGCCACAGGCGAGCCTATGGATAAAGCGGGAAGTTATGGAATTCAGGGCAAAGGCTGTGTGCTTGTTGAGAAAATAGAAGGCGATTATTTCAATATAGTCGGTCTGCCCGTTGCAAAAGTTGTAAGAGAAATCAGGAAGCTTAAATAATTTAGTTGACATTCCGCCGTAAATAGCATAAAATATACAGGCAGAATTTATCTCTTGCTTTGTACAGGAATACATCTTACAATTTAATATCAATCGGGGTGTGGCGCAGCTGGTAGCGCGCGTGGTTTGGGACCACGAGGCCCAGAGTTCGAAACTCTGCACTCCGACCACTCAAACTCCTTGTATATCAACGGTTTCAGCCGTTGGTACAAGGAGTTTTTTGTTTAAAATACAGACAGGTGACTAATATTTTTACAAAACATAACCGCTAATGATGAAAAAGACTTGACAAAACTGAATTTATTCTCTATAGTGTTTATGTGGCGAACATTTGTTTGCTACGTTTTTAATTTATGGAGATAATTAATGACAAGTGAAAATTTCAGAACAAATCCTATGTTTCTGAGAAATCAGTTTAAAGGAGACGGAATATTTGATATTCCTTTGCTTCAGACTGATGAAATTGACCTTGAAGAAATTGAACTTATAGGTTATGATAAGTTATGTGACAACAAAACAGAATCCATAGTTCATTTCTTTATGGATGACTACAAATTTGAAGTTATCTGAAAAGATCCCGAGCCGAGAATTGAAAGACTAAAGGCATACAAGGCGGTATTAACTCCCGATTTCAGTATGTATACCGAAATGCCGTTGTCAATTAAGGTTTACAATACTTTCCGTTCCCGTTGGTGCGGTGCTTATTTGCAGGCAAAGGGAATAAAAGTGATTCCTACAGTTTCTTGGGGAGAACCGAATACCTTTTGGTTTTGCTTTGACGGCATTCCCAAAGGAAGTGTTGTAGCTGTTTCTACAATCGGCGTAAGAAAAGAAAAAAGCCTGTTTATGCAGGGTTATGAAGAAATGATGCGTAAAATCAAGCCGAAGGCAGTTATCTGCTACGGCGAACCTTTTGAAGAGATGAAAGGAAAAATAATTACGGTTGATTACGCACAGACAAACAATTATAAAAAGCACTTTACTCTTCAGTTGGATGAAAGAATGGTTCCCAAAAACATATTTGGTATTCACAACAAAAGAGCTTTTGGGTATGTTGAAAAAGGAAGAGGTTCGGCAGGCGGCGGGTCAAGCGGTGGGTCAAATTCTTCTCCCAAACAATCATCGCAAATAATACAAAGAAAAAAAGATGACCTTCCCACAAACGCAAAAGATTCTTATAACAAATATGATAAAGCAGGTTGGAAAGGTACTCGACAGAATCAGACACCGGGAACAAAAGCCGGTAGCAAATGGAATAACAAGCCACCTCAATTACCACAGACAGACAACAATGGAAAACCCATAACATATCAGGAATTTGATGTTAACAATAAGCTTCCGGGCTCATTAAGAGATGCCGAACGTTTTGTCAGAGGAAGCGATGGAAGAACATACTATACACCTGACCATTATAATACATTCCAAGAAATAATAGATTAGGAGAATATGATAATGAACAATTCGATTCTTAACATCACAAAAGAAGAAATCAACAAAATAAAATCTGAGTTGAAAGACAAAGTTTTTATTGCCGAAATTGACGGAGGGAAAATCAACAGTTGGGAAGATTATTGGAAATCAATGTCCAATTTGTTTTCGTTTCCTGAGCTTCCCGCATATATGAAACCCGATTACCACAGCTATTATGATATTATGACGGATTTAAGCTGGCTTGATACCGACAGTATCATCTTAATAATCAATAATTTCAATCTTTTTTTGAAAGGCGAACACGCACTGAAAGACGATATAATAAAAGATTTTGAAGATTATCTTTTGCCTTTCTGGGAAGAAGAGGTTGAAACAACCGTTGTCGACGGCAAGAAAAAATCATTTTGTGTATATTTGATTGATTAGGAGTTACACACAATGCAAAACGACTGGAGATTGCTCAATCAGGAAGAATATCTGATGAATGCAAAGTTTACAAAATCCGAATACAAAAAACCTTCAGAGAAATGGGATCACGATCACTGTGCTTTTTGTTGGGATAAACTCAGCGAAACCGACAGTGATCTGCACGAAGGCTACTGCACAATTGACAAAAAGTATTGGATATGCCCCGAATGTTTTGAAGATTTCAAGAAAAAATTCAACTTTACTCTTGAATGATTTATATAAACTATCGTTTAGTGTCCAATAAGTGTCCAAACATTTATGGAAAACGGTGGACATTTGCGGAGGGGAAACCGTTGATATTCCTCAATTTCTGCAATAAAAAACATCTTTAAACATAGACTATCATACTTTGGGACCACGAGGCTCAGAGTTCGAAACTCTGCACTCCGACCAAAAATTAATCCGTACACTTTCTTCAATGCGAAGATGTGTACGGATTTTTTATAACATTATGTAAGAATGAGTCCGATCAGAAGCCCGCCTGCAAACCCTGAGATATGCTCAAAAGCGGTGGCTTTGCCGACAAGCATTCCGCCGACTGTATAAACCGCCAGAACTATCAATGCGATTAACGGCACGGGCGAAAAGAAAACGGTTCCGTTTTTAATGGCAAGCACAACAAACACGGCAATCAGACCGTAGATTCCCGTTGATGCACCTTCGCCTTCCTGAAGCTTATATACAAACGCCATAAACAAGCCCGACACCAACACGGAAACGATAAAACAGATTGCGGTTTTTAATGAGCCGAGCTGAGATTCAACGGCACAGCCGACAATAAGGGT
>JAXJVE010000191.1:0-2375 GCA_036308705.1 Acutalibacteraceae bacterium | reverse complement strand
GTATGTGCCGCATGGCTTGTATATTTCTATTGCGGAAATCTTGCAAACAATTTCCAAGGTTGGTTCGGTCTGTTCAACTTTGATTCATCAGAGCTTCCCATCGTTACAATTTACGCGCTTTATATTCCCATTTTCTTTGTATGGATGCTCAAAGGTAAGGATCTAGGTTTCGTGAAGAGATTTGTTCTTCCTATAGCTTCAATTATTTGCTGCGGATTTATGATATTTGCCGCTGTTTATGCGCACGGCATTCAGCCGTATACAAAAGCAGCCCAAAACGGCGAATTCTCATTCCCCGTGCTCTTCTATCTCATCATCTTTGCAGTTATTATGCTCATCGGTGCATTGGTGAGAAAACCGAGAAAAAAGAACTGATAAACATTAAAAACGACCTCGTTTGAGGTCGTTTTTTTGTATCACTTATACATTGCGGAAATATCCGACGCAAGTTTTTTCATTTCATTACGAACGCTTTCGGGGGAGATGATTTCCGCATCTGTTCCGAATCCGAAAACCCACGCAAGAAAATGCTGGCTTGCAACTACATTCAGGTTAACAATAAAATGTTCTTCTCCGTCTTTGATAACGGTTGTATCTCTGCCGAAACGGTCAAGCACAACGCCGACAAGATGATTTGCAAACCGTAATTTTACTGTTTGCTCATTACCGCCGAACATTCCGAAAACGGTCTTGGTGTAGGCGGACATATCAACTTTTTCAAACTCTTTTATACCGTCACGGTCAAGGTCTGTCATTGAAACCTTGAACATTTTATCAACACGGTAGTGTTTCATTTTCTGAGCATCCGAATCCCAGGCGAGGAGATAGTAGTTTTCATCATCCCATATAAGTGCAAAGGGGCTGACTTCATAAAATTTGCCGTCGTGTCTGAAACGCCTTTCTTTATTAACCGTATATTCAAAATACTGATATCTGATTTTTTTGTTTTGGGTAATGGCATCCGAAACGGTATCAACCGCATAATAGATACTCTCGTTCATACTTTTTACACGGTTTGTAACAAACACCTGTCTTTGAAGAAGCTGACCGTCATAAGCACTTGCTAGATTTTCGATTTTTTTGATGAGTTTATAAGTTTTATCCTGAGTAATGAATTTTGATGACTGAACGCTGTCAACGAGCAGTTTGAGTTCGGGGAGTTCAAAATCACGCTCGCCGATATAATATCCGCCGTTTTTACCTTTTACCTGAATAATATCTACCCCGAAGAGCCTCAATGCTTCAATATCGTCATAGATACTTTTACGTTCGGCAGAAATATTGTTTTTTGCAAGCTCATCAATTAACTGAGCTGTACTCAGCGGATGATTTTCGTCTGAAAATTGCATAAGAAATCTGAGAAGATATAAAAGCTTAAGCTTCTGATTTGATGATTTCGCCATAAAAATCACTCCTTATGTGCTTAATTATACATCATATACTGTCCGATAACAAGGACTTTTAAAAACTTTCTTGCCAATACAACCGTGTTGTGATACTATATTTCAAAAGGGGTGATGATTTTGAAACAGCAAGAAGTGTTTGCAACTGCAGAATGGCTTGGTGCAAAGGATTGTTCAAAGGATAAACTGTTTATATTACGAGGAAGATTTTTTGCTGATAATGTAAAAAAAGCAACTCTCAGAGTGCTTGGCCTCGGCTTTTTTCATTGTTATATAAACGAAAAAAGAGTGAGCAATGATTTGTTTTTGCCCCTTAATACGGATTTTGAAGAAAGAGAAAACTTTCCTGTTGGTGAGGTTATAAGCGATCACCGTATATATGTGCCTGAGTATGATATAACATCAATGCTCAATGACGGTGAAAATGTTATTGCCGTTCATTTCGGCGGCGGTTGGTATACCTGTGAGGATGAAGTCAAATTCGGCGATGCCAAAGTAATCTGGCGTATTTTCGGTGAAGATGCAAACGGTGAATTTGATTATTTTTCATCTGAAGAAGACAAGATTTCTGCAAGCTATATCAAAGAATATAATTTTACCGAATCGGAACTTCATAACCTTTGCGATAAAAATATCAATGCCTTCAATACGGCTCTTACGGGGAGTCCAGTAAGAAACCAGATAATCCAGACCAGGCACATAAGCGGGAGCATGTACAGACTTGTAATAGTCAATTAGCAGGAAGGGATTCAGAGCGGTAAACTTCTCGGTAGTCATAGACGCTGCATATGCCTGAGCCGCTGCCTTCTTGCCCTGAGCCAGAGTATACTTGATATCGGGATTGGTGTTCGCACCAGTAAAGTTCATTTCCATTTTGTTGTTCCTCCTAAATAGTATTAGTCGATAAACTTAACCTGCAGACCCTTCATAACAGTCAGACAGGCTCATGTGCAACAGGGTCGAAGCTGGCGG
>JAXJVE010000190.1:0-3929 GCA_036308705.1 Acutalibacteraceae bacterium | reverse complement strand
GCGGACAGTAAGCCCCTTGAATCTCGGGGGCTGCTGGAATGCGTAGCCGATACCGAGCTTTGCTCTTTCGGTAACCGAAAGGTCGGTAATATCAATATCATTATAATAAATCTTGCCGCTTGTGGGCTTTTCAATGCCCATAATAAGGCGAGCGAGGGTAGACTTGCCGCCGCCGTTGGGGCCTGTGATAACCACAAACTCGCCATCGGGCACTTCAAGGCTGATATTATCTATGATTTCAAGGTTTGAGCCGTCAACTTCAACCCTGAAAGAAACATTTTCAAGCTTTAACATATTTTTTCTCCATTATTTGATTTAACCTAATTATTATATACCATTAAATTGATATTATCAATATAAAAAGCGAATTTATCTGCGCCATATCTTACGGTCAAGGCTTCTGAACTGAACCGCCTTAGCGATATGGGCGGATTCAATGTTTTCTGAGCCGTCAAGGTCGGCGATTGTGCGTGATACACGCAGTATTTTATCGTATGCTCTTGCAGAAAAATCGAGCTTTTCAAATACACGCTCGAGCATTATCAATGCCTGTGCGGTAGGTTTGCAGAATTCCTGAGTGAGGGCAGAATCCATTTTTGCGTTGCACGATATACCCGTACCCCTGAGCCTTTCCTGTTGGATTTTTCTGGCGGCGTTTACACGCTTCCTGATATCTGCCGAACATTCGGAAGGAACTTTGCTTGAGAGCTTTTCAAAATCTATCGAGGGCACTTCGATATGAATATCAATTCTGTCCAGCATCGGGCCCGAAATCTTTGAAAGATAACGCTTTACCGCACCGTCGGGGCAGGTACATTCTTTTTTGGGGTCACCGTAGAAACCGCAGGGGCAAGGATTCATTGCACAGACAACCATTGTTGAGCAAGGGTAGGTGAGAGATGCCGTTGCACGGGATATGGTTATTTTGCCGTCTTCAATCGGCTGACGCAGAACCTCCATTGATGCCCTTGTGAATTCAGGAAATTCATCAAGGAAAAGAACGCCGTGGTGTGCAAGCGATATTTCGCCAGGTCTTGGTATTGCACCGCCGCCCGAAAGTCCCGCGGGTGATACGGTGTGATGAGGTGAACGGAACGGTCTTTCACGCATAAGCGATACACCTTCGGGCAATGTGCCTGAGATTGAATAAAGCTCCGTAACCTGCAGACTCTCTTCAAAAGTCATATCGGGCAGAATTGAGGGCAGGCGTTTTGCAAGCATACTTTTGCCTGAACCGGGAGGGCCTACCATAATTATATTGTGTCCGCCCGCGGCTGCAATTTCAAGTGCATATCTTGCCTCTTGCTGACCTTTTACATCCCTGAAATCGGGTGCGGGATAATTCTCTGCCATATCAAGAACGGGATTATAAACGGCTGGGGTGAGAAGTGCTTCACCGTTGAGGTGTTTCACAACCTGAACAACATTTTCGACCGCATAAACTTCAATACCTTCAACAACCGAGCTTTCAAGAGCATTTGATGCGGGAACAAAAACTCGCTTTATTCCGCTTTTCTTTGCTCTGATAACCATTGAAAGTGCACCGTTGACGTGCCTTACAAGTCCGTCAAGCGAAAGTTCGCCGATAAATGCACAGTCATCAATGTTGCAACGGAGTTGTTCGCTTGCCCTGAGAATGGCGATAAGAATCGGCAGATCGTAAATCGGGCCTTCCTTACGGATATCGGCAGGTGAGAGGTTGATTGTGACTCTGCTCTGAGGGAATGAGAAACCGCTGTTTTTGATTGCGGAGCGAACTCTGTTGCGGGCTTCGTTAACGGCGGTATCGGGCAGACCTACAAGTTCTATTTTTGGCAGACCCTGACCGTAGTCAACTTCAACGCTGACCATATAACTGTCTATACCGTAAAGACCCATACTGTTTATGCGTGCAAACATCATATCACTCCTTATTATTATGATATCATATTTTGTCAGAAAAGGCAATAAAAAAGCTAAAGGCATCGGGTGCGGACCCCAATGCCTTCAGCTTTATAGAAGGATGTATGTTTTGCCGTAGCATCCGCTGCAGATTTGCGGAATATCTGCAGTTTCACACTGCGGCAGGAGATGGTTTAGTCGTTTTCTTCAGCAACTTTTTTTACGACTTCGTCGGGAACAGCTTCGCCGTGTTTAACGAAGAGAATCATCAGCAAGCTGAGGATAAACATAATCGGGCTGTAGTAGAACAGCGACATATATGTCTGAGCAAACATTCTGATGAAACCGTAGAGAATGGGCGATGCAATCTGAGCCGAGAAGGTTGCGGTGTAGTAATAACCTGTGAATGTGCCAACCTTTTCGATACCGCCGATATCAAGAACAAGGGGAAGAGTGTTAACGGTGATGAACATATTTGCTGCACCGCCGAGAACAAGAACGGGGTAAATAAGAATGCTGAGAAGGCTTGTGATATCGTCAACTGCAGTTTCGATTTCAACA
This sequence comes from Acutalibacteraceae bacterium, assembly GCA_036308705.1. Taxonomy (GTDB): domain Bacteria; phylum Bacillota; class Clostridia; order Oscillospirales; family Acutalibacteraceae; genus CAG-177. The sequence goes on along the minus strand of JAXJVE010000190.1, from coordinate 1,487 downwards.
ATTGCATCTTCAAGAGTTGAAACGTTTTTGCCGAGAACGTTGTTGGTAACTTTAATAAGATTTTCGCAGGGAACGGTCTTTTCGGTGATTGCAGCATCGAATTCAGCATAGTTTTTGCTGTAAGCTGAAACATCTGCACCTGCTGTAACGGCTTTTTTGTATTCTACATACTTAGCCATTGAAAGAACGTCTGCTTCGGGAATCTTCTTATCTTCTTTTGAAAGCTTCACTTTTTCGCCTGTAGCCTTTTCGTGTTCGATAGCTTTCTGCTCCTGTTCAGCTGTGTATTCGTCAGCCTTCTGTGAGTTGAAGTTGTTGAGTTCTTCGTTTACGAATGTGTATGCGTTGTTGATGGTAACATAGTCTTTAACCTTAAGATCCTGTTTGCCGAGCATACCGAGGAAAATTCCGAAGAAGATAACGAATGCTGAAAGGAAGATTGAAAGACCTGCAAGAATAGTCTTTTTTCTGCCGAACTTTTTGCCGAGCTTACCTGCAGGGATAGCTGCCGCACCTGAGCAGACTGCAAAGAGAGTCATCAGGAAGGTTGCATCTGAGGTAACCATGTGGAGAATTTCTTTTGCAAAAAGTGAGAAGAATGTTGTGATAGCGTTGGTACCGCAGAAGAGGAAGAAAAGGCATCCGAGCATAAATATGAGGCTCTTCTTTTCGCTTTTTGAAAGCTTAACAGCTTTTTTAGCGGCTTTTTCTGCTTTCTTTGCTTCTTTTTCTGCTTTTATTTTAGCTGCTTCTTCTTCAACCTGTTTCTGTTCGCTGACAGCCTGAAGTCTGCTGTCGGGCTCCTTAACGAAGAAGCGGACAACGAGCATACCGAGGAGCATAACGATTGTGCCGATTGCGAAAACATAGGGGAATGCAACAAATTCGTCTGCTTTGATAGCGGTTTGTGAAAGACCTGTGAAAAGTCCGCAGAGTGCAATACCGATTGTACCTGCAACAAGACCTACTGCTGAACCGATACCGCCCATAAGGTTGATGATTGCGTTACCTTCACTGCGGAGTGCAGGCGGGGTAAGTGCGGGCATAAGTGCAACAACGGGTGCTCTCCAAAGTGACATTGAGAAAACAAAAAGGATAATGCAAGCCATTGTAACGGGAAGACCGATGGGGTTTTCTGTTCCTCTGAAAGCAAGGAAAACAATGGGGATAATAAGGAACAGGAGTGCCGAAACGGGTGCACCGAAGATAACAAAGGGGCGGCGTTTACCGTATTTTGAACGGCAACGGTCCGAAATCTTGCCGAATGTGGGCTGGAAGATAACACCGAATATGTTATCAAAGGTCATTATAACACCGATGAAAAGGGGAACGAGGGTAACACCTTCAACAAAAAGGGCACCGTCCTGGGCTGCCGAAAAGTCTTTGAGGAAACTGAGTGCCTCAAAGCTGAGGAGCCAATCGGTAAGAGCTTTAATCCAAGGATTGTTGGAAAGAAGGTCTTCAAGAATACGGGTGATATAGGGGTC
>JAXJVE010000189.1:0-2162 GCA_036308705.1 Acutalibacteraceae bacterium | reverse complement strand
GGGATTCGAACCCCAACAAACAGAGTCAGAGTCTGTCGTGCTACCGTTACACTATTCCCCAATGTAACTCGCAGATGTTGGCTACGGATATATATTATACACAGTTTATCGAAAAAGTCAACACTTTTTTGAAGAAAATTTTTATTTTTTTTCGTTTAAAATTATACGGTCAAAAATACGCTTCGTATTGTTGCAATCAACATAATCAAAATTGAATTCTCTGAACCTGCGAAGCTTTTCTTCATCGTTTTGCGGGTTTCTGATTGCATTTATAACTTCGTCAAAAGTTTTTGCAACCGTACCGGGCACATAACTTTCATAATCAAAATAGAAAGAGCGTTCTTTTTCGTATTCTTCAAGGTCAAAAGCGAAGAATACGCAGGGCTTTGAAAGAAGTGCAAAGTCCATACAAACCGAAGAATAGTCGGTAATAAGCAGGTCGCAGATAAGTGTAAGCTCGCCTATATCGTAACCGCTTGTTACACCAACTGCACCTTCAACAGGCTCGTCGGAGTGAATCTGGGGATGAAGTTTTATAAGAAGCTTATAATCATCTCCGAGTTCACGCCTGAATGATTCGCCGTTTATTTTCTTGACAAGGCTGTTGTTTGTTTCGCTGTCGTCACGGAAGGTGGGGGCATAAAGAACAAGTTTTTTACCCTTGCATTCAGGATTCTTTTTATCAAATTCATCCCTGAGTGCAGAAACATCTCTTTTGCACAGAAGCGAATCAATCCTCGGTGCACCGAGGGGCAGAATTTTATTCTCATCAACACCGAAAGCTTCGGCATAAATCGGAGCAACATTTTTTGAAGAACAGACGATATATGTAAGATTTGCCGAGCATTTTTTCTCTCTTTCTCTTACATCATCGGTAAGCGGAGCCGAAAGTCCGAACTTTTTGAACGCACCTTCTGCGTGCCAGAGCTGGGTGATAACCGTTTTTTTGCTGAACTTCAGCTTTGCCATAGGCATAAAGTTATCGTTGAGAAAAACATATTTTGAGGTTGCGAGAGCCTTTGCCTTCAGAGTGAAAAATCCCGCCGCTTTGAGGCAGGATGATATAAGATTTGTTTTATCGAGAATAAGATCTCTTGTTGAGATTGTAACGATGTCATACTTTCCGCTTTTCTCGGCATAAGTACGCAATGTGCCCAAAGAATCCTTGTTGCCTCCGTTGTGCGGGGCAACAAAAGCGATTCTGTTTTCTTTAACGGGCAGAATACGGCTTAAGTTAAAAAACAGAGCATATAACGCATAAAAAAATCTTTTCATAGTTTATTTATCCCATTTAAGAACGGTTTTGCCGAAATGACGGCTGATATCCTGTGCAAATGCATCATGTATATCCGAAACGGTTCTGATATTCACAACGCTGCCGATGATGTTTTCGAGGTGAGCAGTAATATCGGGATGGCTTGAAAGAATATCCATTGTACGCTCAAAATCTTCAACACCGCTGCGGCTTGAACCGAAAAGGAAAAGACCTTTTTCAAGAACATCTCTTGTGTTGATATCAACGTATCTTTCACTAACGCCCATAAGAGCGATTGAACCTTCGGGTTTGATCATTTCAACAATCTGAGCAAGTGCAAATCTTGAACCTTCACCGCCTACACACTCAAATGCGTGGTCAACCGTAACACCGTCGGGAATACGGTCAACGTGGTATACGCTGTCTGCAAACGAAAAATACGCAAGCTTATCGTATACAGTACCGAACACAAGAATTTTTGAGTCGGGGTAAAGAGCTTTTAAAACGAGTGCGGTAATGAAACCTACATTGCCGTCGCCCCAAACACCGATAACATCTTTTCTTGAATGAGAAAACTTTTCAAAGCGTGAAACCGCATGAACGGCAACGCTGATAAGTTCTGTAAAAGAAGCTATTCTCAGGTCAATGCCTTCGGGTACTTTCACAAGACGGTCAGCGGATATATCAATATAATCCCTCAGAAAACCGTCGTATCCGCTGGAGCAGAAGTGACTTGAGCTGCGGTAATTTTCGGCAACGATATCGTCATCCTCAGTCGGAATATTCGGAACGGGAACAACGAGTTCGCCCGCCTTGAATTTGCCTGAAGGGTCAAAAACAACTCTTGCAACGCACTCGTGAATGAGAGCCATCGGAAGCTTTGCTTTAAGAATATCACCGCTTCTGT
>JAXJVE010000188.1:0-4503 GCA_036308705.1 Acutalibacteraceae bacterium | reverse complement strand
GTCAACAAAGCTGAGCACCCAGTTGCCTGTGTAATCCGTGATGTCCGCCGTATCACGGAAGACCTCTTTGAGGCCTGTTTCGATGAACCATTTGTAGGAAGCCTTCTGGATCTCGATGAGGTTGGGCATATCCATAACCTCGTTGATTTTTCCGAAGCTCTGACGCTCGCAGCTTCCGCGTTTAACGGTATTCGTTTTCAGCATTAGGCTAAATCACTCCGTTTCTTTTAGTCTTCCATTTCCATGTGGAAAGCCGAATTTTTTGCCGAAATCAACGTCTTTAATTAATAAAAATCCGTAATATTTTTTTAATTATAAGACAATAAATTCCATTATAATATGCAGGATAGCATTATATTCTCGCAAAGTCAAATTGTCAATACTATTTTAAAATATTTGTACAAATAAACAAATAACAAAAATTTTTTGATATGTATTTGTGCAACATTTTTTCACTTTTGTTAATTTTGACTATATTTTTCATCAACTCTTCCGAGTGTTTCAAAAATAACAGAAATCAAGCGGTGCATTTTACCGAAAAACAGTGTCTACACCGCCGTGTTTAGAGTATAACAGGTCTTATGCTTTTTTCTTCTCCGCAAGGTTTTGCGGGGTCAGAACAAAGGGCATATATATCCCCTGCTCTGCACTCTGCAGAGAAAATTCTCTGAGCTTCTTCCCCGAGGTTTGCAACATCCGATGCCTTTGTTATGAGCGGCAGAGTTGCGGTTTCTGCGGCTTTTCTGATAAGCTCCGCACCTTTTGAATTGAAGCCCGTTACCCTGATATACGGCACGGGTATCCTGAGGTCATCGGCAGTATTGCCGAGAAAACTGTTGATTATAATTCTTCTTATGCGTGCGTGCGGATATCTTTTTGTTTTTGCAAGCGAATATAATTCTTCAAGGCTCGTTGCGTCTTTTGATGCGGAAATAATTCTGTTTTCAATTCCTTCGCTTACATCGGGTGCAAGTGCAAGTTCGTCGCCCGAAACGGTTCGCATTTTATATAAAATTGCATTTTCTATATTATTTATATCTGCTTTTACACAATCATTATATACATCGGCATCGGGCACAAAAGACTGCCATTCACCGCCGTTGATTATATTTTTTCTTATAAGAGAAGCAGATGCTATGTTGCCTCCGCTTTGCGTTGAATCGTGCTCCGCACCCTCACGCACAAACGTTACGGGCTTCATTTTACTGCCTATTCTCTGAATCGCCGCCGCATATTCAACGCCGAGAATATTATTGGGGCTTTTGATTACATCGGCATATACGGGATTTATTGAACGCAATGCATTTTCTCTTGCAGATGCAAATGAAATGCCTTTTGAGAGTTCATCGCCAAGCAGAGTTTTTATATTTTCACCGTAAACGGCATCTGCTGTTTCATTTATCAAATCTGAATTTCCGCACTCACTGCCGAAAACAAGCCAGTCAACCATACCGAGCGAGTTGAGAATTTCAACACCCGTCCTTGCAAAGCTCTGTGCACCCGACACCGCATAGGGTACTGGAAGCTGAACAACAAGGTCTGCACCGCCGCAGAGAGCCGCTTTTGTTCTTTGGATATGATGAAAAAGTGCAGGCTCTCCCCTCTGCACAAAATTGCCGCTCATAACCGCAACAATATGGGTTGCTCCCGCCGCCCTTGCCTTTTCAATAAGCAGAGCGTGACCGTTATGGAACGGATTATATTCGGCTATAATTCCCGCTGTAAGCATAATTCTGCCTTTCTTGAATAAAATACTTGAAAATTTGTTTCAATAGATATATAATATAACAGTTATTGAAACAAATCAAGCATAGGAGTGTTAAAATTGAAAATTCTTGTTATCAACTGCGGCAGCTCATCACTCAAATATCAGCTTTTTGATATGGATACCGAAAGCATGATTGCAAAGGGCAACTGCGAAAGAATCGGTGTTGACGGCAAAATCGGCGGTTCAACCGCAGACGGCCGTAAGTTTGAGTATGAAGTTGACTTCCCCAACCACACAAAAGCTTTCCTCGAAGTTAAGAAAGTTCTTACCGAAGGCGACGCAAAGGTTATTGACAGCCTTAGTGAAATTTCAGCTATCGGTCACAGAATCGTTCAGGGCGGTGCTCTTTTCAAAGAAAGCACACTCGTTAACGAAAAGGTTATCGAAGGCATCGAAAGCCTCTGCGACCTTGCTCCTCTTCACAACCCCGCACACATTCAGGGTATCAGAGCTTGTATCGACGTTTTCGGCGAAGCTCTTCCCCAGGTTGTTGTATTTGACAACGCATTCCATTCAACAATGCCCGCTGAAGCATATCTTTTCCCCATTCCTTATGAATACTATGAGAAGTATGCTATCCGCCGTTACGGTTTCCACGGTACATCACACCGTTTCGTAAGTGCACGTTGTGCAGAAGTTATGGGCAAAAACATCGAAGACCTCAAAATCATCACCTGCCACCTCGGCAACGGCTCATCAATCACAGCTGTAAAGGGCGGCAAGTGTATAGATACCAGCATGGGTCTTACTCCCCTCGACGGTTTCATTATGGGTACACGTTGCGGTGCTGTTGACCCCTCAGTTATCACCTACCTTCAGCAGAAGGAAGGCTGGACACCCGCAGAAACAGACACTATCCTTAACAAGAAGTCAGGCGTTCTCGGTGTTTCAGGCGTAGGCAGTGACGACAGAGACGTTTCAGCTGCTGAAGCAGAAGGCAACGAAAGAGCTCACCTTGCAAGAAGCATCCAGAAGTATCAGGTACGCAAGCTCATCGGCAGCTACGCAGCAGCTATGGACGGCGTTGATGCTATCGTATTCACAGGCGGTATCGGTGAAAACACCATCGACCTTCGTGCAGATGTTTGTAACAACCTTTCATATCTCGGCGTTGAGCTTGATGCAGCAGCAAACGAAATTATGAGAAGAGGCAAGGAAGGCGAAATCTCAACCGCAAATTCAAAGGTTAAGGTATATGTTCTTCCCACAAACGAAGAGCTTGTTATCGCAAGAGATACAAAAGCTATTGTTGAAAGCCTTTAATTTCTGTAAGGCTGCCTCACTAAGCGAAGAATAAAAGAAACAAAACGGATAATAAACGGCTTGCATAGGAATTTCACCTTTGCGAGCCGTTTTTATTTGTTGACTATTTTGTTGCCGTATAGTATAATGTTTTAATAATATAAATATATAGGTGATTGTTTTGGAATACATTGCTCCTGTTTATAAATCTGCTGCAGAGGCAAAGAATTTTCCCGTTGCGGCAATCAATTCTTTTCATTGGGAAAAGGACGGATATTCCCGCCCCGAAAGTTATGCGGCTCTGTTTGCCGTTGAAGGCGAAGGGCTTCACGCCGTTTTATGGTCGTTTGAAGAAAACATACGCTACGAGTGTATAAACCGTGATGACCCCGTTTATACCGACAGCTGCCTTGAGCTTTTTCTTATGCCCGTTGAAGGCGATAAAAGATATATCAATTTTGAGGTGAATCCCAAAGGCGTTTATCTTTCTCAGATTGGTGAAAAGCGTGAAAACAGGCGTTTTATAAAAGAATTCACAAATCTTGAACCTGTGATTATGCCGATGGAAATTGAAGAAAACGGCAAAAAAGCCTGGGGATACGAAATCATAATCCCCGAAGCTTTTATTTCAGACCTCTACGATACAGATTATAAAATTCACGAATGTGAAATAAAGGGTAATTTCTATAAATGTGCCGATTCTTCGGCAACTCCACATTACGGTGCACATTTTCCCGTAACAACCGCCGCACTCGGATTTCATAACCCCGAATGTTTCGGCAAAATAATCATCAGAAAGGCAGATTGATATGGAAAACAAAATTAATATTGAAGAACTCCTTGACTCATTCACTTTTGAAGGCGAGCTTGAAAATATAACACAGCTTCATGACGGTCATATCAACAACACATACCGTTTTGATTTCCGCAGTGAAAACGGTGAGCTCAACAGATATCTTGTTCAGGAGCTCAACACCTATGTTTTCAAAGACTATGAAGGTCTTATGAACAATGTTCTCGGCGTTACCGACCACATGAGAAAAAAGGTTATCGAAAACGGCGGAGATGTGAAGCGTGAATGTCTTTGCGTTTATCCCGCAAAAGACGGCAAGCCTTTTTATATCGACGGCGGCAACCGTTGCTGGAGATGCTATAACTTCATCTATGATACCCATTCATGCCAGAGCGTTGAAAATGCGGAAGTTTTCTTCAATGCGGCAAAGTCATTCGGTAAATTCCAGCAGATGCTTGCAGATTATCCCATAGACGGTCTTGTTGAAACAATCCCCAACTTCCACAATACCGTTTCAAGATTTGCCGATTTCAAAAAAGCTGTTGCAGATAATCTTTCAGGCAGAGCAGATCAGGTTAAAGAAGAGATTGATTTTGTTCTCGCCCGTGAAAACGACTGCGGAATTCTTCTCAATCTTCTCAACGAAGGCAAGCTCCCCCTGAGAGTTACCCATAACGACACAAAGCTCAACAATGTTATG
>JAXJVE010000187.1:0-4649 GCA_036308705.1 Acutalibacteraceae bacterium | reverse complement strand
TACTTATTCAGGATGTAAAAGGTCTCGGCAAAAAGGGAGAGCTTGTAAACACGTCAGACGGTTATGCAAGAAACTTCCTTTTTCCCAGAAAACTCGCAATGGAAGCAAACGCTCAGGCAATGAGCGAGCTTAAAAACAGAGAGGCAGCTGAAAAGCACCGCATTGATACCGAAATCGCAACGGCAAAAGCAAATGCCGCAAAGATTGAAGGTAAAACAGTCAAGCTTACCGCAAAGGGCGGAGCAAACGGCAAACTCTTCGGCTCTGTAACATCAAAAGATGTTGCAACTCTTATTTCAAAGGAATACGGAATTGCTCTTGATAAGCGTAAGGTTGTTGTTGAAGATATCAAGGCATTCGGCACATATCCCGTTGAAGTCAAGCTTTACAACGGTATTTCAGCTTCAATGTATGTAATGGTACAGGAATAATCCGAACGGAGAATTAAAATGGCAGATAACGGCTTATTTTCACTTGATAATATCCAGATGCCCTTCAGTGCTGAAGCGGAGCAGGCCGTACTCGGCAGTATTCTTGTTGACCCTTCGTGCCTTTCTCAGGCGGCGGTTTACATAAATCCCGAGTCGTTCTATCTTCCTCAGCATTCGGCTATTTTTGCCGCAATGATTACTCTCGACAGTACAGGCAGAACCATTGACCCCCTTGTTGTTCTTGATTTACTTGTTCAGCAGGGCGTTTATGATAATGCCTCGGGCAGAAACTACCTTTTTGAGCTTGCTCAGATGGTTCCTTCAACAGCAAATGTTGAGATGTATGCAAAGATTGTGCGTGAAAAGTTCTATATCAGAACACTTATCGGTATTTCAAGCGAAACAATTGAAAATGCGGTTTCTCAGCAAGAAACTGCAGATGCTCTTCTCGATAACGCAGAGCAGAAAATTTATAATATCCGTCAGGGCAAAACTTCAAACGCGCCTTCAAAGCTTAAGGATATTATCGTTAATAACGTTTATGATACACTCAAAAAAATAACAGGCGAAGATAAAGACCTCTATAAAGGTTTCACAACGGGTTATTCTGACCTTGATAAGATTCTTACGGGTCTTAACCGTTCAGACCTTGTTCTTATCGGTGCCCGCCCTGCAATGGGTAAAACAAGCTTTGCACTTAACCTTGCACGTAACGTTGCGGCTATCGGCAAGCGTAAGGTATTGTTTTTCTCGCTCGAAATGACAAAGGAACAGCTTGCAATGCGTGTTCTCGGCACCGAAGCAAGAGTTTCCAGCCATAAAATGAGAAACGGCAATATTTCTCAGGATGAATGGGTAAGGCTCGGTATGGCAACAAGTGCCCTTAATGACTGTGAGCTTTATTTTGACGATACATCAACCATCACCGTTCCCGAAATGAAGGCAAAAACAAGGCGTCTTGGCGGAGTTGAATGTGTTATCATTGACTACCTCGGTCTTATCAAAGGCAGCACACGAACCGAAAACCGTGTTCAGGAAGTCAGTGAAATCACAAGAAACCTCAAGATGATGGCAAAAGACCTCAATATCCCCATCGTCTGCTGTGCTCAGCTTTCGAGAGGTACGGAAGGCAGAGGCAAGTCACACAGACCCCAGCTTTCAGACCTTCGTGAATCGGGTTCAATCGAACAGGATGCCGATATTGTTATGATGCTTTACCGCCCCGATTATTACAGCGGTGAAAAAGAAGACGGCGATGAGGGTGAAGCACCCCGTCAGGATGTTAATGTGGCAGAGGTTATTATCGCCAAGAACAGACACGGTGAAACAGGTACGGTAGAGTTTGCTTTTGACGGTGAACATACTCTGTTCCTGCAGCTGGAGAAAGTGCACGATGATTGATAAAATCAAATCAACAATCAACAAATACAATATGCTCTGCGGTGCATCAAAGGTTGTTGCGGCTGTTTCGGGCGGCAGTGACTCAATGGCATTGCTCTTTGCACTAAAAAGCATAAAGGATGAATACGGCTTTGAACTTTGTGCGGCACACGTTAACCACTGTATCAGAGGTGAAGATGCCGAGAGGGATGAAGCGTTTGTACGCAGCAAATGCAATGAGCTCGGTGTTGAGATTTATGTAAAAAAAGCCGATGTTATTAAAATGGCATCTGAGCAGGGGATAGGTCTTGAAGAATGCGGCAGAAATGTACGCTATGATTTCTTTAATTCACTCGGCGATAATGTTGTTATTGCAACCGCACATAATCTCAGCGACAGAGCAGAAACCTTTCTTTTCAATTTTGCAAGAGGAAGTGCTCTCAGGGGGCTTTGCTCTATTCCGCCTGTAAGGGATAATATTGTCAGACCGCTTATTGAGTGCTCAAAAGAAGAAATTCTTGATTTTTGTGAAAAGAACAACATTGAATATGTAAGCGACATTACAAACGATGATGTTAAATATTCACGCAACAGGATAAGGCACAATGTTGTGTCTGAACTTTGCAAAATCAACCCTTCTTTTGAAAAATGTGCGGGCAGATGTATTGATTCTGTAAATGAAGATGAGATTTTTCTCTCTTCGTTGGCGGAGGAAGCAATAAAAAATGCTTCGGTAAAAAACGGCTATGATGCTGCGGTAATTTCACAGTTGCCCATTCCGATTAAAAAAAGAGCAATTGTCGGAATTATTGAAAAAAGCACAAAAATCACCGTTGAGAGCAAATTCATAAATAATATTTGCGATATGCTCATCAGCGGCGGAAGTATGCAGATTAACGGAGGCGTTACCGTCAGAGTACGCAAAGGAATTGTGGATTTTCCTTTGTATAACAATGAAACGCCGGTTTCTCAGCAACTTGAAAAAACAAATAAATTCGGCGATGCGGTTATAAGTTCCGTGCGGTATGAAAATTCAGAAACAGATAATTTACAAATCGTTTCAGAATACTGCTTGGAATATTACCTTTATTGTGATAAAATATTCGGAAAGGTTATTATACGAAGTCGTCAGGACGGCGATAAAATAACGCTCGCTTCAAGAAAATGTACAAAATCATTAAAAAAACTTTTTAATGAACTTGCGGTTCCGCCTGAAAAAAGAAGTTCCGTTGCTGTTTTTGCTGATGACAGCGGAGTGATTCTTGTTGAAGGTTCGGGTGTTGACCAAAGGGTTGCAGTCGGTAAAAATACCCGCAATGTATTAAAAATCAGGATTGAAAGATAAAAAACGGATGTGAAAGGAAATTTTTATGCTTAACGATATCGAAAAAGTATATTACAGCGAAGAAATGCTCCATAATATTGTTGAAAATCTCGGCAAGCAGATAAGCGAAGACTATAAAGACAAAAATCTTCTTCTTGTCAGCGTTCTGAAGGGTTCTGTTGTGTTTATGGCAGACCTTATGAGAGCTATTACAATTCCCTGTGCAATTGATTTTATGTGCGTTTCAAGTTACGCAAACAAAACAGAGTCATCAGGTGCAGTCAAAATTATAAAAGACCTTGATATCAACCTTGACGGTTACGATGTTCTTATTGTTGAGGATATTCTCGATTCGGGAAAAACACTCAGCTATATCAGAAAAATGCTTCTCGGCAGAAATCCCGCCAGCATAAAAATCTGTACTCTTCTCGATAAACCCGAACGCAGGGCTGTTAAAGATATCTGGGCAGATTATTCGGGTGCGGAAGTTCCTGATGAATTTGTTGTGGGCTACGGTCTTGATTATGCAGAAAAATACAGGAACCTTCCTTATATAGGTGTCCTTAAAAGAGATATATACGAAAATAATTGAATTTCCGATGGGAAAGATAAATTAAGGAGTGATTTTTCCAATTGAACACAAAAAACACTAATTCCGGCAAATCAAAAAAGAAATTTACCGCTCTGATTCCGGGTATTCTTATTGCTGCTATGATTATATGCGCAATTGCTTATACCCTTGTCAAAGATGATGAGAAAAAGCTTGAGTATTATGAAGTTGTTTCTCTTTTCGATGAGGGCAAGGTGGATGAATATTCGCTCAATCTCAGCAGCGGTGCTCTTGTTTACAAGCTTGAAGGCGAGGAACAGTTAACCAGATATACCGTTCCCAATGTAAGCCTTTTTCTTGACGACATCCACAAAGATGTTATGGAGCATAACAAAAACGCAAAACCCGAAGAGATAATAAAGGCAAAATATGTTGCAGGTTCAACAGGTCAGTGGATTTATAATATTATGCCCACTGTTCTGCTCATTGCAATTATGGCTCTTATCACTTTCTTTATGTTCAGACGCATGAATCAGTCGATGAGCAACGAAAACAACAGAACGCTCAATTTCGGCAAGGCAAGAATCAAGAACGCCAAGGACGAAAAACGCAAGGCTAAGTTTGCGGATGTTGCCGGTGCGGATGAAGAAAAAGAAGAACTTCAGGAAATTGTTGAATTCCTTAAAAATCCTTCAAAGTTTGATACACTCGGTGCAAGAATTCCCAAGGGCGTTCTTCTTGTGGGCCCTCCGGGTACAGGTAAAACCCTTCTTGCAAGAGCTGTTGCGGGCGAAGCTGATGTACCTTTCTTCTCAATCTCAGGTTCTGATTTTGTTGAAATGTATGTAGGTGTCGGTGCATCAAGAGTGCGTGACCTTTTTGATCAGGCAAAGAAAAACTCGCCTTCAATCATCTTTATTGATGAAATTGATGCTGTAGGCCGTCACAGAGGTGCAGGTATGGG
>JAXJVE010000186.1:0-5205 GCA_036308705.1 Acutalibacteraceae bacterium | reverse complement strand
TATTTTCGGCACTGTTGAGCTTAACTACCGTGTTCGGGATGGGAACGGGTGGACCCTCAACGTCATCAACACCGACTTAAAAAACGCAACAACGTTTTTTGAATGCTTGATGATTATATACCCTAATTCGCGGTTTGTCAAGCCTTTTTTTGAAATTTTTTAATTTTTTTGAAATATTCTTTATTTCAGCAGGTTCTTTTTTCTTAAATTGAATATCTTGTCAACCGCAATCAGACCGATAACGGTCAGAATAAGTTCGATTGCCATATATGAGCCGTTATATATAAATGAATACCACATAACCGCCATACCGTTCGGGCAATAGCCTTTCCATACGGTGATACCGCTGATAAAGTGGCAGATAAATCTGACTATGCAAACAACCGCACCGCCGAGAGCAAACTCCGTTGCCTGCCTGCCGCCGAATTTATCCCTGAACATACCGCCGAGACCGAGGCAGCCGAAGGCGATGAGATAGTCGGCAAGGGCAACAATGAGGTATGCGGCAATGCCTGTAACATAAGTGAAATTTCTGTAGCCCATAATCATTTCAAAAATTGCGAGAGCTGTTGAAGCGGCAAGACCGTTTCTGATTCCGTGACGGTAAGAAACAAGTATAATCGGCACCTGACCGAAAAGACTGAATCCGCCGCCGTAGGCATAAGGCCAGGGGATGAATTCCGATGCGATGAATACCGCAAGTGAAAGAGCAACCATCATTGCACTTTCGGCAAGCACCTGTGTTTTTTTAAGATTTTGTGACATAAATTTTTCTCCTTTCAAGCAACGAAAAAGCCCGACGCATATTGCATCGGGCGTAAAATTGCTCTGAGGCTGTTTTCCTACGCCCGCATTACCGGGATCAGGTTTGAGGGTGTAATCTCAGCCGCCGTAAGGCAGCACCCCTTTGTCATCGATATTATATCGCAGATTATGATTGATGTCAAGAATTATTCAGCAAGGTGTTATTTCGTAGAATACAACGGCGTGGGGATCAAGAGTGATATCAAGAGAAATTTCGCCGTTGACAACCGTTGCGGTGGTTTCTGTCGGCACAAGTTTTGAACACTCGTAATACTTATCGTGAAGCTCGCTGTAATAAATTTCTCTTGCCTCGGGGTCGGAGAGGGTAACGGTGCTTTCGATTGTCGGGTCATCGGGTGACCATCCGAAACAATCATCGCCGATACCGTATTTTACTCTGTCTTCCTGCCATTCGTCAAAATAGTTGCAGTCATCATCTATCACGTATGCGGTGATTTTAACGTTCTGACCCTCAAACTGGGGCACTTTAACGGTGAAATTTATATTGGCGGGTGCGGTGTAGTTGACTTTGTTTTTGAAGTTATATGCCATAATGCGGAGCGTATTATCACCTTCATCGAATGCCGATACGGCATCAACCTCGGCAAAAGGAACATAGCCGCGTTTTGTTTTTTCGGTTGAAACAAGCTTTGCACCGCCGAATTTTGCGGCATTGCTTGCAACGTGATAGCTCACTGTCGGGTTGCCGTCAAAAAGACCGTTTGAAAGATAATCCCACGATGAAAAATAGTTGATATCATTCTCAAACATTGTTTTGTACATTCTTGCGTCGTAGCCCGCCTGATATGTATAACCGCAGGTGCGTGAAAGAAGCTGGTCGCTGTCCTTACCGCTTGTGTTACCGCAGAGAATTCTGCCTTCGTCAATGCCGAAAATCAGGTTGTTCAGACCGTAGCTTTCAGCGGTTTCGCGAAGATAATCAATAGTTTCAGCAAGGGTTTTTCCGTCGGTATAATTACCGGGCTCATGGTCATAGAATGAAGCGGAAAGATAGCAGAGCCTTGAACCCTTTTTGCCTGTTTTGTAGTTTGTGCCCTGTGCACAGTGCTTTATGAATTCTGCCTCATCCCAGATGCCTTCGGTAACCGTCATTGAATGTGCACCCACAAAAACATCGCCTATAACGTCAATAAGAGCCGCAACGGTGTAGTCATAGAGCTTGCAGTATTCTGCCGCAGATTCATCGGGGTCGCCGCTGTTTGCCATAAACCACGAAGCGTTTTCGTATTCGGTCATAACGCCGAAACGCCAGGTGAGAACTTCTTCTTTGCCGAATTCGTCAACAAGAGCCTGAGCGAGTGCGGCAATATAGTTGTAATATACATTATAATCATCGGGAGGATAGATGTTTGTATCAAATTCCGCATCGGTGTTTGCTTTTGCGGAATATTTGAGGGGTACGCTGCCGAGTTTGAGAAGAGGCTTTGCACCGAGCTCAAGAATACCTCTGCAGTTGTTGATGAGGGGAGCAAAATTATAGTCGTCAAGCACGGTTTTGTCATAAGGATCAACAAACAAATCCCTCTGAGCGTTGCCGCCCGAACACTGCATAAGCTGAATGTAGTTTACGAACTCCATAATATCATATTCGGGATGTTTTACCGCACCTACAAACGGGTCGCCTTCGATTGACCAGATGTTGATATTGCTTGCGGGGTTTGAAAGAACATCGCCGTATTGCGATGAATCAACGGTGAATTCGTAGTCATTCACAAGGTCGGTGATATCTGCCGTAAGAGTGCCGAAAAATCCTACTATCGCCGCTAAAATTCCGGCAAAAAACTGCTTTATTTTTTCCATAATATACTCCTTATAAAAAATCCGCCCGAAGGCGGAGAATTATCTCTGTACTTCACCCGTAACTGCGTTGATTACGTTGTAATACACCGCAACGTGGGAGTTTGAAATATACTTATCAAGATGCATCGAGCCGAAAAACCAGCGTCTGAAACGGCAGGCTTCAGAAAGCTCTTCAAGATAGGTGTTAAGACCTGTTACGCTTGCGGTTTCGCTGTCCTTAAGCTTAAGAAAGCTCTTGATTTTCATAGGCGGTTCGTGGGTGATAACATAGTCAACAACGCAGTTGAGCTTTTCAAGATTTGCCGCACCTTCAAGCAGCTCATCACGGCTCGGAAACTCGAATTTTGACCACGCATTTTCTTCAAAACGGATATCAATATCGGGGCTTTCGCCGCCGCCCATCGTGAAATAAGTCATATTGTCGATTCTGAAAATCTGACCTCTCATCAGGTGATAAAGATTGCCGCAGATGTTGTGAACCTTGCCGCCGTTCCAGGTGGTTACGGGGCAGGCATTGAGAAGCTCAAAATTCTCGTGAGTGCCGTCAACAAAACAGATGTTGAACTTTTTGTTGCCGAGTTTTTTGAGGATTTTCTGCTCGATTTTGCTGTTATCCCAGACAAAACCGAAATCGCCGCAGACGATAAGAGTATCGCCTTTTTTGAGTTGTTTTATTGCAGGTGAATCAAAACGGGAAATATCGCCGTGCATATCACCGGTTATATATACCATAAGTGAACTCCTTTAGTGAATTGCATTATATATCTATCATATATGATATCCGATAAAAAATCAAGGCAGATATATGTAAAAATAAAATTCGCATACAAACCACTTTATTTATTTGATTTTATATGATATAATAATTTTGTCTGTGACAAATTTTTTATTTAACGGTGTTGTGATATGAAAAAGATATTGAGTTTATTGATATTGACAACAGTTCTTCTCAGCTCGGTTTTTGTTATCCCGTCAAATGCGGCATACGATGAGCAGATGAAGGCGCTCGAACTTTATTCGGATTGTGCATATCTTGTCAGCGCGGATAACGGCGAGGTTATTTTTGATAAAAATGCGGGCAAACAGACTCCTCCCGCAAGCCTTACAAAGGTTATAACCGCAATCGTTGTGCTTGAAAACTGCAAAAATACCGATGCAATGGTAACCGTAAGCGAATCTGCAATAAAAGAGCTTGACGGTACGGGCAGTTCGCTCGGCGGTCTCAAAGCGGGCGAAACTCTCAGAGTATATGACCTGCTTGCAAATCTGCTTATCAAAAGTGCAAACGAAGCGGCAAACGTGCTTGCGGATTACATAAGCGGAAACGACAGGGCAAAATTCGTCTCGATGATGAACGAAACGGCAGAAAGACTCGGCTGTTATAACAGCCATTTTACAAATCCTCACGGTCTTCATGACGAGAATCAGTATGTAACCGCCGAGGATATGGCAAAGTTCATCAAACACGCAATGGATTTCCCCGTGTTTGCCGAGATTGCGGGTATGTCGAGTTATACTCTGCCCGCAACCAACCTTCAGGATGAAAGAAAAATCACAAACACAAACTTCCTTATGAACAGCGGGTATAAAGATTACTACTGCAAGTATGTAAAAGCGGGCAAAACAGGTTCAACTTCGGATGCAGGCAGATGCGTTGTTGCCTGTGCATCCAACAACGGCTATAACTATATCGGCGTATGCCTCGGTTCAACATTCAAGGATGTTGATAATGACGGCGTTGAAGAAAACGGTGCATTCCTTGATGCAAAGGAAATGTTTGAATGGGCGTTCAGAAACATTGAACTTGTTGCAATTTCAGATACTTCGATGATTGTAGGTCAGGTTCCCGTAAAATACGCAAAATCAATTGATCTGCTTACACTTTCACCCGCCGAAACGGTCTACAGCCTTGTGCCTTCGGGTACAGATTCGGGCAGTTTGCTTGTTGAACCGATAGCGGATACGGTGCCCGAAGTTGTGAAAGCTCCCGTTAAGAAGGGCGATGTGATTTGCAGGGCAAAGGTTATGTATGCGGGCAATGTCATAAAAGAAATTGACCTTGTTGCAAGTATGGATGCAAAGTTCGGCATTTTTGCATTTATAGGCACTCTTGCAAAGGATATTTCAAAAAATCTTGTGTTTGTTATCGGTGCACCGATAATTCTTGTTGCACTGGCTGTTGTGATTATTCTCATACTGAGAGCAAAAAACAAACGCCGCAGAGCCTATGCAAAAAGCGGAAACTACAAAGTGCTCAACTATAATGACTTTACTAAAATAAGGTGAGAAATATGGAAATTACCAAAGGATTCGGAACAAAAAATGACGAAAAGGAGCTTATTGAAACACTCAATGAGGTGTTCTTTTCAGAAGAAGATATAGACTTTTTATTCCTTCTTCCCAAGCTCTACAAAGAGCAGTATAACCCCGCTGAAAACAACATTATTCTCAAGGAAGACGGCGTTATCAAAGCCGCGGTAGGATGCTATCCCGTTAACGTTACGGTTGCGGGCAAAAAGCTCAGAATTATGGGTATCGGCAACGTTGCGGTTACAACCGACTGCCGCCGCAAGGGTTATA
>JAXJVE010000185.1:0-1358 GCA_036308705.1 Acutalibacteraceae bacterium | reverse complement strand
TATTAATATACATTATATATGTGTTATTCCGTTGCTTTGAATAATGATTTTTCGTGATTTATTTCTTTATCAAAAAAGTAAACATCGCCGCCGTCATTACCCTGAAGGGTATAATATTTTCCGTTATCATAAACAAGTGCCGCACCGTTATCAACAGCTATACCCGAATACTCCCTGCCCTTGATTGCATCGGTGAATCTCTGCCAATAATCGCTTTCATAGTGCGGGCAGTTACAGTAAGGAAGAAGACCGAGGCAGTCAACAAACATAAACTCGTGATTTTCTCCGCAGTCATCAAAGCCTTCCGCAAACCAACACATTGAGCCCGAGCTGTAGCCCGAAAGGATAACACCTTTTTCGTATGCTTTTTTAAAAATTTCATCCGCACCCGTTTCTTTCCAGGTATCCATAAGAAATTTAAGATTGCCGCCGCCCGCATACACGATATCAGTTGAAAGAATTTTTTCTTCAATCTCTGATTTTGTGAGCGATTTATCGGTTAAAAGAAGTGCGGATACGCTGCATCCAAGCCCGATAAAGAGCCTGAAAATATGTTCATCGCCGTTTATATCGTCAAAACCTGCGGTGGGCACAAAAAGAACAGACGGATTCTTCTTTTTGGCAAGCGAAACAATATGCTCAAAAATCGGCAAAACTTCGTTATCGCTGTATCTTCCGCCGCCTACACCGATAATAATTCCCATTAAAATCACCTCTGATATTATTTTATCACACCTTTATCCACTTGACAACATCATTGTTTTGATTTAACATAAAAGCGGTGATATATAATGTATAATAAAAAACTCGCACTCTCATTAAGCAGCGGTTTCGGAATTTCTGATGAAGAACAGATTCTGCTTTTCAAAAAAACGGGATTTGAAGGCTTTGCCATTGACGACAGCGGAAGAAACGCCGATACCAAAAAGCTTGTTGAAATCGGCAAAAAAGAGAATATGTTTATCGAATATCTTCACGCACCGTTCAATAAATCAGACGATATGTGGGCTGACGGTGAGCTTGGCGATATTGCACTCGATGAACTGATTGCATACGCAGAAAAATGTGCTGAATATGAAATTCCCGTTATGGTTGCACATACCTTTATCGGATTTGATGACCCCTATATCCCCACTCAGACGGGTATTGACCGTTTCGGTGTACTTGCCGAAAGAATGAGTAAGCTCGGAGTTAAGCTTGCGCTCGAAAACACCGAGGGCTTTGAATATCTCGACGCCCTTATGAACGCTCTTAAAGGCGAAAAATCGGTTGGTTTCTGCTGGGATTCGGGGCACGAACTTTGCTATAACTACGGCAAAAATTTAACTGCACTTTACGGCGACAGACTTATCTGCACC
>JAXJVE010000184.1:0-3736 GCA_036308705.1 Acutalibacteraceae bacterium | reverse complement strand
TTGCAATTATTTCGGTAAGACGACTATCCGCTCTGCGCCGTTTGCAATTTTTAATCGACAGGATATTTTGAGACTGGCGTTGGATTTGAATGTGCCTGTTCCCGAGATATACGGCGAGATTGCTATGGATAATAACGGACAGTTACAGACTACAGGCGCACAGCGCACAGGCTGTTCGATGTGTGGATTTGGCGTTCAGTTAGAAAAACGTCCGCACCGATTCGACAAGTTGAGGGAACGAAATCCGAAAGAGTGGGATTTCTGGATGAATCGCTGTTGTATCGACGAAAGCGGCAACAAATACGGCTGGGGATTGGTATTAGACTATATCGGAATCGGCTGGCGAGATGTGCCCGATGAATCGGAACAGCTTACAATTTGAGAGGGGCGTTGAAAATTATAGCATATGTGTGGTTGGCCCCGAAGATGTAAAACCCGAAAACGATGCCGATATGTCGGCAGATAAGGAGTGAGATAATGAGCATTGAAAATCCATTCACAAATGCGGAATTAAACGATATTTTCAAAAACCAAAAAGAGAAGATACCGTTTAAGATAATCAAAAATGTCAAAGACGAATGTGGCAAAGAATACGAACTGTCTATTAACGGGCGTTTTATTCCTACTGACTACTATGACATATGGCACGATGATTATATCGTCGGTTTTGACAAATCGTATAAAACAGGCGGCAGGGGTTACTCAAATAATAGGTTTGAAGCATTCGACGAATTGAAAAACGAAATATTCAGTGCGTTTGACCTGGTCGAATGTTCGCAAATAACATTATTTTGAAATGGAGATTGAAAAATGGCAAGATATATTGACGCTGATGAATTTATTAAATATGAGATTAAAAAGAACGGTTGTGTCCCACGCATAGACGGTGGTGGTTATAACCTTGACCGTCTTGACGATGAAGTAAACAATTTTCCAGCTGCTGATGTGCAGGAAATAAGGCACGGTAAGTGGATAGAAAAGCCCTACTTATTTAGTACGAGTAATTTTTGCTCTTTGTGTGGCGAAAATTACGGTATGCCGCACGGCAAATTTAATTATTGCCCCAACTGCGGCGCAAAAATGGACGGAAAGGAAGATGAGGAATGACAGACAAAGATATAATACAAGTTTTACAGTATATCGTTGAAAACGGCTCGGGCGCGTGTGATAAATGCCCTGTTTTTCCGTGTGGGAAAATCAAGGATTATGAAGATAATCAATGTGGCAGATTTATTGCAGAAAATGCCCTTGACCTCATCAACCGCCAAAGGGCAGAGATTGAGAGGTTACAGAAAGAAGTTGGGTTGGTTTCTATCCAATTTCAAGATATGCAAGAGCGACAAGAAGAGTCACAGGCAGAGATTGAGAGATTGAAAGAAGACCGAAACAATTATCAGAATTTGTACTGCCTAACGGTTGAAGACTTGGACACCGCAAAACTCGAAGCAATAAAAGAGTTTGCGGAGAAGCTGAAAAATGCATGGAGCGATAATCGTTACGATAGTCCTGATATAGATTTTGACTATTTTGTTGACCTCGTACAAGAAATGGTAGGTGAAAACAATGGCGACTTGTAATGATTGTATTCACAATGAGGCGTGCAAAAGCCTAATACCAAGAACATTTTGGGACAGCGAAACATTTTGTGAGGACTGCAAGTATTTCAAAGACAAATCCCGATACATAGAATTGCCTTGCAAGTTTTTGCAAAAATGTTTTGTTATTCCAACTATTGAAAATAGATTAAACGAAATAACGGAAATGAAGTGTATCGGATTTGCAGTTTCAAATGACAGTCATAATGCGAATCTAATCACCGATAAAAACAAATTGTATCAACCGTGTTTTGGAGCGTTTGGCAAAACCGTATTTCTCACCCGTAAAGAAGCCGAAAAAGCGTTGAAAGAGAGGGAACAGGAATGAGAGAAATATTATTCCGTGGCAAGCGTAAAGACAACGGCGAATGGATTGAGGGATTTTATTTTCAAAAACCGAATCCGTTTAGTGAAGATGGATTGCCAGTGACACACGCAATATCAGATTTGCCTCCGTTCGGCTTTAATGTTATCCCTGAAACAGTCGGACAATATACAGGCTTGACCGACAAGAATGGCAAGAAGATTTTTGAGGGGGATATTGTATCGGATACTGTTGATATATTCACCGTTGTTTTTGATGAACAATGCAGGTTTATGATGACAGGAGAATGTGACCGATTTTTAGTACATTGTGATGAAGATTGTTTTGTATTAGGCAATATTTACGACAATCCCGAATTATTGGAGGTAAACAAAAATGACAGGTGAACAGTTTACTAAATATCAATCATTGAAAAAAGAAATTGAACCTTTAATATCTTTTTTAAAATGGTGCGGAAAAAGATATAAAAATCACATTGTAGATAAGTTTCCTATAAGACTAATTAAAAAGGAATTTCGTATAGGTAGAAAAGGTGTAGGTGCGATAGAAGATACAATAGTTGAGATACCATTTGAGTTGCAAGACCGAATTGTTGATGTTATAGAACAATATATTGACGAAAAACAAAATGAATTAGAAAAAATTTAAAAGGAGTGATGATAAATGACAAACTATGAACGAATCAAGGCTATGAGTGTTGAGGAAATGAGCGATTTCCTTATGGATTTTTTTATGGAGGCACTAACTAACCCCAAATGGACAGTTGTTAAAAACTGGCTTGAAAGTGAGGTGGAAGAATGATTGCTGATTTAATACGTCAATATTGCGCAAATAACAATTTGACATATAGACAATTTGCAAACAAAATCGGCACATCAAGAGATACTGTTGCGTGGTGGATAAATAATAACAGTTTGCCGAAACGCAACAAAAACAAAACGGCGTTGATGAAACGTATGGCTGAATTGTTCGGCTGCGAAGTATCACAATTGAACACATACGTATTGCCGCCAAAATGCGAACCGCCGAAGAGACTATACAACTACCGATGTTTTGACGATACATATGAGCCTGATTGTTTGCATTGCGTTTGGCACAAAGATTGCGGCGATGATATTGTGTATTGCGCAAAGCCAGGGGCGTTGTGTGTGAATGCGAGGAGATGATGAATTGACAAGCAAAGAGAAAAAACAAATCCTATTGCAGTACAGCGACATTGACCGACATATCGACGAACTGCAAGCCGAACTGGATATGTGGTGGTCGCGGCTGTCGGGTGGGCGGTTATCGGATATGCCAAAAGGTGGCGAAAGTGACGGCACGGAAACTGAAAGAGCCGTCGAGCGTATTATAAAAATCGAACAGCAGATTGATGATGAGATTGACGATCTGCTGATTATGCGGCATAAGATACTTTCTGCCATTAACGCATTGAAAGATATTAGAGAACGGCGAGTGCTATATCTTGCGTACATAGGTAAAGACAACGGAGATAAGCGTAGGCGGCTGAAACTGTGGGAAATAGCAAGAGAAATGAATTATAGTGAAATCCGAATTAAGCAACTACACGGCACCGCATTATTACATATTGATTTATAAGATATTATACCTCGTTATACCTTTTGCTGTGGTATAGTGATATTGTGAAAAAATGAACAGTGTTCGATATTGCAATTGAGCAATATATCAGCTGCTCAATGGGCAACGTCATAGTGACGTTGGGTGGGTGCTTATGCGCAATGGGGATTGCGTATGCTTTGCTTGCTCCGGGACATTTGACCTCCTTTATGATATGCCGCTCATCGTTTTGGTGGGC
>JAXJVE010000183.1:0-8176 GCA_036308705.1 Acutalibacteraceae bacterium | reverse complement strand
TCAGAATACCGTATGGGTTGGTCTTGAATATTTCTGTGCAGAGGGCGACGATTTCTGGAATATGGATGAAAAAGCCTGTGTTGACTTTGCGGTTAACGAACTCAAAACAATGGGCGTTATTGATTCCGATGCCAAAGTGCTTGACAGTCACCGTGAAAAGGTGCAGAAAGCATATCCCGCTTATTTTGATACCTATGACCGTATTGACGAGCTTGTTGAATACCTCAACACCTTTGACAACCTTTACTGCGTAGGCAGAAACGGTCAGCACAGATATAACAATATGGACCACTCAATGGCAACCTCGTTTGAAGCAGTTTCAAATATTCTCAGCGGTAAGCAGACAAAAGAGAATATCTGGAATGTAAATACCGAGGCTGAATACCACGAGGAGAGCTCTGATGAAAACAAAAATTAAAGCGATTCTGCCCGTTGTTGTGATATGCATAATATCACTTGCGGCAGAAATTCTGCTTTCAAACTTTGTGTGGCTTTCTTATGTTGCAGGCAACAGTGAAGTTAAGGATTACTCCCCTTCCTGGTTTACAGAAAAGAACATTTCCGAAGCCGACAAAAGCTTTGCTGTTGACGGGCTTGACTTTCCGATAAATTCGGTAAGCTATACCGTTAAAGCCAACAACCCCGAAGAATTCAACAGATATGTTACGGCGGCATATTATATTGCCGATGAAAACAGTACAAAAGCTGCTGCCCTTGCAAAGAGAGAAAAAATTTCTGTCGGCAGCAACGAACACCGCATCACCGAATATATAAATTCATACGGTAACGCAACATATCTTGACGTTACGTTTGAAGATGTAAAATCAGATTTCACCGTATCAGACCTTGTGATAAACCCTTCGTATAATTTCAGCTTCAATCTTCTGAGGTTTGCGGCAATTCTGATATTTATCGCTCTGATATATGTAATGAAGTGCAAAAGCTTCGGTTCACAGGCGATAAAACAAATGGATTTTTCATGGGCATCAACGCTTGCCGTTATGCTTTGTGTAACAGCAAGCCTGATAACTGTATTTTTCTGTCTGAGCGAAGGCAGAAGCATTTATTATTCATACCCGCTTGAAGGCGAAATCAAAACCTTTTCGCCTTATATCCAGCAATTTGACGCTTTTATAAAAGGTCAGCTTCACATTGATGTTCAGCCCTCTGCAGAACTTCTTGCACTTGAAAACCCATACAGCCCGAGTGAAAGAAGCGGCATTGAATTTATGTATGACCGTGCTTTCTTTAACGGAAAATATTTTTCCTATTTCGGAATTGCACCCATAATTGCGGTTTATCTGCCGTTTTATCTGGTGTCCGGAATTATACCGGGCGACAGTATCGTTATGGGCATTTTTTCGGTAATTACAGCAATATTTCTTCCTCTTGCGGTTATTGAATGGGCAAAACTCAGAGGCAAAAATCCGCCGTGGATTGCGGTTGTCTGTGCAGTCGGAACATATTTTGCAAGTATGGTTCTGATTGTTCAGCGAGGCAGAGCCGCTTTTTACTATATTGCAAGCATAGCGGCAATGGCGTTCCTTTCGGCATTTTTATTCTTTATGCTGAAGGCTATGAAATGCGATAAAAAAGCAAAAAAATCAATATTTCTGTTCCTTGCGGGGGCAGGATTTGCACTTGCTTTTTTATCAAGAATAAACACGGTTCTTCCTGTTTCTTTTGCAATTGCGGGATTCATTGTGATATATGCCGTAAAATGTTTGAAAAACAAAAAAGTTTCATCTTTCATAACCGAAATGGCGGCACTCGGTCTGCCCGTTGCGGCGGCTATAATATTCAGTTTGTGGTATAACAACGCCCGTTTCGGCAGCCCGCTTCAGTTCGGAACCGATTATCAGCTTACGGTTGCAAACGCATCTGAATACAAGCTTTTTGCAGGCGGAATTTTCTCATCGGTGTTCCATTATTTTCTTCAGCCGTTTGTTTCGTATGAGTTCTTCCCGTATATCGGGATTTCTCTTTCACGCATTTCAGACTACGGCAAAGCGATGTATATTGATACAAACTTCGGCTTGTTTGCCGTTCCGTTTATGCTTTTGCTCCTTCTCAGCCCTGTACTGTTCAAAAGCAAAAGCATATCAAAAAGCATAAAAATCATTCTTGCACTGTCACTTGTGTCGCTGCCCGTAACGGCATTTGCAAACTACTGTCTCGGCGGAGTTATATTCAGATACACCGCTGATATCACTTTGTTTGCGGCATTTATATCGGCAGTTATTCTGCTTGAATTTTATTATGTTGTGCGTGAAAAACACGACGATAATATCGGACACACCGTTAAAAAATGCATTTTCGGGCTTACCGCAATAACGGTTGTGATTGTTTCGGCGGTATCTTTGAGCCTCAATCTCAATCTTGCGGACTATGACCCCGATATCTATATGGCGGTTAAAGATTTCTTTGTATTCTGGAGTTAAGATATGTTTGTAGATGTTTCAAAATTCAAAAAGGTTCTTGCCTACGCCGCATCTGTATTTTTTGCGGTTTTATCTGTAACGGGTGTGATTTATTATATTATCTGCCCGTCGGAGGCATTCTTTCACGCCGACTGCTCCGATACAATTCTCTGGGCACAGGCAAGTTATGACAGCGGTACCCTTTTTAACCCCGATTTCGGTTATGCGGCGATGCTCCCCTTCGGCGGAACAATGCTTATGGTTCCGTTCATCGGAATTTTCGGCGTTTCAATGACAACTCACCACATAGGAATGGTACTGTTTACGGCTTTACTTTTCGCATCCGTACTCTTCCTTTGCAGAAGCCTTAAATTTTCTTATCCTCTGTCGCTTACCGCACTCGGTATTTTTGCATCAGTTCTTTGTTCTTCGGCAAAACTCAGAGAAATATTTTATGAACACGTTATTTATTACAGCATATGCGTTTTCATTATCTGCGTTATGCTCGCACTGTTTCTCAGATTCAAAGAAAGCTTTGATGAAGGAAAAGCGGCAAAACTTATAATTGTCACCTTTGCAACCGTTATTTTTACCGCCTGTGCATCGCTTGACGGTATGCAGGTTATTGCAACAGGTATTGTTCCCGTGCTTATGGCGGCGGTTATCGAGGTATTCTTCGACAAAGAAAAACTTCTTGCAAAAAAGAACAGAATCTCCGTTTATTTTTGTATCATCAGCGGCGTGTCGGTTATCATCGGTATGTTTCTTCTTTCTGTGCTTGATAACGGAGTTTCAGCAGGTTATGCGGGCGCTTATTCAAGCTATTCAAATATGAACGAATGGCTTACAAATCTGCAAAAATTCCCCGAACACTGGTTTTCGCTTTTCGGCGTTGATGCTCACTACGGAATGTCGCTGTTTTCACCCGAATCAATCGTGAATATGGTACGCATTGCAGTTGCAGTTATCATCGTTGCAGTTCCGTTTGTTGCTCTTATTTTCTATAATAAGTTTGACTTCGGCTCAAAAATACTTATTCTTACCCATTTCTCAATGACTGCGGTTATTATGTTCGGCTACATATTCGGTATTCTTTCTGCAGTTAACTGGCGACTCAGCCCCATACTCTGCACAGGCATTATCGTTTGCATCGCTGCATTCAGATGTGCAAAAGATTATATAGTACCCAAAAGAATTGCAGCGATTATAATGTGCGTGCTCGTTCTTATGAGTGCCATATCCTTCAAAACCGTTGCAGAAATGGATAAAAACGGCATTGTAAACAACGAAAAATACAACGTAATTCAGTATCTTAAAGAGAACGGACTCAACTACGGTTATGCAACATTCTGGAATTCTCAGGTAATAACCGTGCTTTCGGATTCCGAAGTAAGGGCAGCAAATGTTGATGTTAACGAAAACGGTATTGCACCCTGCCCGTATCAGGCAAACCAGAACTGGTTCAAACCTCAAGAGGGTGTTGACAAATACTTTGTTCTTCTTTCTGATGCAGAGGTCAATACACTTATGAGCACAGATGACTGGGCTTATTTTGAATCATCGGATGCTGAAAGACTTGTAACCGACGGTTACGTTATTTATGTGTTCAACTCAACAGATTTTCTGAATTAACAATAAACCAATATATATTGCTTAAAGGCGGCGGCGAAATGCTGACCGCCTTTTCTGTTACATTTTTGATTTTTATAAAAATTTCAGATAAATTTACGGTATTTTCAGATAACCCCTCATCCGATGAATTAATAACCGCAACCGCACTTTCGCTGCCAAAACTTATTTTTCTTGCATTTTCATCGGCAACAAAAACGCACGCAGTAACGGATATTATGCTCAGACAAATCATAACCGTAACAGCATAAGCTCTTAATATTTTCATTTTTACTCCTTTATATATTCATCCATAAGTGACGCAAGTGCAACAGCAAGCATTCTGCCCGAATAGCAGGCTTCTTCAAGTGTATTCGCTTCACTGCCCATTTCAATAAGCAGGCTGAAACGTGTCATATCCATATTATATTTTCTTTGTGAAAACAAAACAGGCCGCATAAGACCCGGAAACATAGTTTCGCATTTTTTCTGAAGCTGAAGAGCGAAGCGAAGATTATATTCCCAATCGGGGAAATCTTCAACCTTCCCCTCCTGAGCACCTGTAATTATCATAAGCTGTGCCGCTTTTTTGCCATTTATTTCGCTTGTGAATTTGATTTTATCGCCGTTATTCTGCGTTACGGAATCTCGGTGTATATCAAGCACAATCTGTATTTCGGGATGCTCTTCAAGATGCTTTTCAACGGTTTTTCTTGAGCTTGGATATGAATCGTTATAGCTGTTATCGTGAATTGTTTTATCGTGTATTACAGTATACCCAGCATCAGTCAGATAATCCGCAATTTCTGTGCCGACTCTTACAATATTACGGCTTTCATCGTTGCTTCTCGCAATATAATCCTGAGCATACCAATTTCTCTCAATCATTTCATATCCTTCGGATGTATGGCTGTGAAAAATCAGCACAGCGGGTTTTGACTTGTTTATTGAAAGCTCAAGCGGTGAAGCAAGAATGCTTTTGATATCAAGCGATTTTGTTTCGGTTGTGTTTTTTACACACACATTTTCAAAAATATCGGTTGCACCTTTTTCTGTATATGTAAGGGATTTTATATCGCCGTCTTTTTTGTCATCTTTGAAAAGCTTTGTGTATTTTTCAATAAGTGCAACAATATCCGACGGTGTTTGGGTTATATCTTTTTTTGCCGAAGCCTTCATCGCTTCAACCTCGGTCTGTGTTGTTGATGCTGATGTTGAATACAAAGTATCGGGCATAACCACGGTATGTGTCTGAATTTTATTGCCCGAATTAAACATAATCTTTGCCGCTGCCAGCGATACCTCCCCCGCAGAATTTGTAAAAACCACGGTTGCAATCAGCAAAATTGCAACAACAGCGGTTATAATTTCGGGCAACTTGTCTTTTTCTGAATGATTTTTCATAGCGTTTACTCCTTTATATTACCTTCTTTCTATATATATGCTTGTTTATGGCTTTTAATGGATAAAAATTGCAACAAAAAACGGCTGCTTCGTATTGAAACAGCCGTTCTGAATTTTTATTTGATTATTTAAGGTCGCCGCCTACAGAACCGTCCCATGTATCAACGGTCTGTGCTTTCATTTCTTCTTCGTCAAACCAGCGTGTGGTAACAGCCTTTGTTTCTGTATAGAAACGGAAGCCGTCCTTACCGAGGCAGTGAAGGTCGCCGAAGAATGACTGCTTATGGCCTGTGAAGGGGAAAACACCTACGGGTACGGGAATACCAACGTTAACACCTACCATACCGCCGTCTGTTCTCTTTGCAAATTCTCTTGCGTAGTAACCGCTCTGTGTGAAGATAACCGAGCCGTTTGCAAAGGGATTTGCGTTCATAACTGCAAGACCTTCTTCAAAGTCCTTTACTCTCTTAACGCAGAGAACAGGTCCGAAGATTTCTCTCTGACCAACAGTCATATCTTCTGTTACGTGGTCAAAGATTGTGGGGCCTACATAGAAACCGTTTTCATAGCCGGGAACAACAGGGTTTCTGCCGTCGAGAACAAGCTCTGCACCCTCTTCAATACCTTTTTCAATCCACTTGAGAATTGACTGTCTGTGAGCCTCTGTAACAACAGGGCCGAGAGTTGATTCTTTATCGTATGCGGGGCCGAGTTTGAGCTCTTTTGCAAACTTAACAAGATAGCCTACAAGCTCATCTGCAATGCTCTCCTGAGCAACGATAACGGGGAGTGCCATACAGCGTTCACCCGCACAGCCGAATGATGAGTTGATAATACCTCTTGCACTTCTCTCAAGAGCTGCATCTTCAAGAACAAGGCCGTGATTCTTAGCCTCGCAAAGAGCCTGAACTCTCTTGCCGTTTGCAGCTGCTCTTGAATAAATATGAAGACCTACACTTGTTGAGCCAACAAATGTGATACCCTTAACATCGGGGTGATCCATAAAGATTTCTGCTTCATTTCTTGAACAGGTAACAATATTGATAACGCCGTCGGGAAGGCCTGCTTCCTGCCAGAGCTCAGCAAGGCGCATACAGGTCATAGGAGTCATTGATGCTGCCTTAAGAACGATTGTGTTACCGCAAACAATGCAGAGGGGTGACATCCAGCCCATGGGAATCATACCGGGGAAGTTAAAGGGAACGATACCTGCGAATACACCTACAGGTTCTCTGTAAAGTGTTGTATCATAGCCTGATGAAGTATCTCTCATACTCTCACCCATAAGAAGTGAGGGTGCTGAGCAAGCAAGCTCAACAGGTTCTTTAACCTTAAGGATATCGCCCTTAGCTTCGCTCCATACCTTGCCGTGCTCTCTTGCACAGATTTCGGTAAGCTCATCCATATGCTTTTCAAGAAGTTCGCGGAATTTGAAAACAACCTGAACTCTCTTCATTACAGGCACATTTGACCAGGTTTTAAACGCTTCTTTTGCACAAGCGATTGCTTCGTTTACTTCATCCTTGGTACAGCAAGGAGTCTGAGCGATAACTTCGCCTGTGCTGGGATTATAAACATCCATATATTTTTCGCAGGAAGAATCAAGCCATTTACCGCCTGCAAAATACTTGAGTTTTTTAACTGCCATTGTCAAACACTCCGTTCTTAAAATATTATCATTTTATTTTATAATTTTTATAAAGATATGTCAATATTCCAATGAATAAAAAAACGATATGTTGCAAAACTAATTTCAGAACAATTATAAATGAGGTTGAATTTATGGCAATAACAAACGGCGAATACGGTAAAATGGCAAAAAAAGCATCGCCGCCGAGCAACAAAATCAAAAACGGTTTACTTGCATTCCTTATCGGCGGAATCATCTGCACATTCAGCGAAGGGCTCGGAACAGTTCTTGAAAAAATCGGTACCGATGCAGACGATATAAAAGCACTCATCCCCGTTACACTTATCGTTATCACCTCCATACTGACATCTCTCGGAGTTTTTGACAAAATAGCATACTTTGCGGGAGCAGGGACTATTGTACCCATAACAGGATTTGCAAACTCGATTGTATCTGCCGCAATGGAGTTCAAATCCGAGGGCAGAATTCTCGGCACGGGTGCGAATATGTTTAAAATCGCAGGCCCCGTAATTGCCTACGGCACTTTTTCGGCTGTTATTTACGGAATTATTTATTATATGTTTCTGAGATAATAAAAAAACAGGCTTGCATAAAAACAAGCCTGTTAATTGTTATTTGCTGAGCATTCTCACAAGATTATCAACCAATGTGTAAATAAGGCCGAGAGCCTCAACGGGTTTATAGATAATTCTCTTGAAAATGTTTTTGAATGAATTTTCGTTATGTTCCTGAGTTTTAACAATTGAAATTGAGTCAAGAAGCTCGCTGTTATCGGCTCTTCTTGTTTCAACCGTCATAGTATCTCCGTTGAACTCAACGGTTGAATATGTTACAACGCCCTCTTCCTGATAATTGAAAGCAAGGTGTTCTGCGGTTACATCGTAAACAAGAGGATTATTAACCGAATTTGAGTTAAGGTAAATTATACCTTCGGGGTCAGTGTATGTCTTTCCGCCTTCAGCGGTTGCAACAACCTTGCTGCCCTGCATAAAATGTGAGCGTCCCTGTGAATGAGTGTGTCCCGTAATAACAAAATCAAGGTCATAGCTCTCAAAAATGGGAGTGAAAATGGTTTTGAGGAGTATTTCGGTTT
>JAXJVE010000182.1:0-12982 GCA_036308705.1 Acutalibacteraceae bacterium | reverse complement strand
TTCTAATGATAATTAGATATTATCGTTTAAAAAGAAATAGCCGATGCCATAATCGTGACATCGACTACTATTATCTATTTTGCTTTCTCTATTTTGATTTTGTTGCGAGGATGCTTTTGTGTTAAGATTCTCTTTTGAGCAGATAAACTAACGTGTGTATAAATCTGAGTGGTAGTAATAGAACTGTGTCCTAACAACTCTTGTATGTATCTTATATCAACATTCTCTTCAAGCAATAACGTTGCTACTGTATGGCGAAACATGTGTGGGGTTATATGTATTTCCGCATTGCACATACGAGTATATTTTGAAATCATAAATCTCGCAGACTGTTCAGAAAGTCTATTCCCACGATTGTTACAAAAGAAATAGCCTGTACTTTGAATTTCTTTTTCAAAAACCTTTTGATATTTTTTTAGGGATTTTAAAACATTTTGATTTGTTATTTGGATATATCTTTCCCTAGAACCCTTACCGTTTACTTTTATTATTTTATCTTTCAAATTAATATCGGTAGTTTTAATAGAACAAAGTTCTCCAATTCTTACTCCGGAAGCAAACAACATTTCCATAACAGCTATATCTCGAATAAGATTTTTCCTTTTGTAATCAGACATATTTTCGTCTTGTTCCAAATCGTAAACATAATTAAACAATTGAGATATTACGGAAATAGGTATTGCTCTGGGTAAAACGATAGCTTCTTTACGTTTATATTTTATTTTGTGAAAAGGGCTGGAACTGATGTATTCCTCTATTTCAAGATAATGAAAGAAAGCTTTTAAGGAAGCTGTTTTTCTTTTGGCTGTTCTGGGCTTAAATGTACAATATAAATTTTTAATATATTCTTCTATGACTTGCTTGGTACACCAACCGTCATTTTTTGAATTGATTTCTTCAAATTGTATTAAATCTTTTTTATACGCTTTGATTGATTTGGAATCAAGTCCTTTCATGTTTTCACAAAAGTCCAAATACTGTTTAACAAGTTCCGAAAGATTCTGCATATTAGACACTCCTTAAAATTGTTTTGATTTATCATAACAGAACGAACGGGTTTTAAGAAGTATCAAAAAATTCAGAAAGTTTAAAATTTTATAATTTATAAAGAGAGAAGGATATTAAATGAATAGCACAAACAAATCTATATCAATTTTAGCTTCGTTTTCAACTTTAAAGATTTTGAGCGACACAAAAAAATATAAAAATTCATATCAGATTTTGTCTGAGTTTATTTGTTATATAATCAGCACCCAAAAAATATATACTTTTACTGCGAGTGAGATGAAGAACAAGCTGAAAACTGTTTTTGGATTTAATATTCCAGAAGCGGTTGTAAAGACTACTTCAAAAAATCTTCCATTTGTAACAAAAACACAAGGCAGTTTTTATGTTAATGATAAAAACATATTATGCGATTCTGTTTTTGCATCCACAAAAGAAGAGGCAGAAAACATAAACTCTAGAATAATTGACTCGTTAACTACATATATTAAAGAAAAAAGTCCTGATACAGCAGTAAATGAAGATGTTTTAACACAGGATCTTATTGCGTTTTTATTAGATGATAAACAGAATTCTACCGGTGTATATACAAATTGGATAGGTGAATATATATTAAAAAACGCTTATAATAAAGAAATTCAAAATATTTTTCGTGCTATTTTGGAAGGAAGTATTATTTATATTGGTTTAAACCATAATATCAATGAAACAGGCAGTATAACCAAAAAACTCACATTGTTTTTAGGCACAGAGGTTTTATTCAGCTTGTTGGGGTTGAATGGCGAAATTCACAAGCAATTAGCAGATGATTTTATTGCACAAGTTAATAGTGCCAATTTGAATGGAACAAAAATTCAATTACGCTATTTTGCAGAAGTAAAAGAAGAGATTGACAGCTTTTTTGAAAGTGCCAGATATATAGTTGATGGAAATCTTTCAACATTTGATACTGTTGCTATGAAATATATTGTTAACAACAGTAGCTCATCGTCAGATGTTTCCATCAAAGAATCGGATTTTTACTACAAGTTAAGAACCCATTACGGTATCTTGCTTGATGATAACAAGAATTACTACTCGCCGGAAAACAATGCATATAATCTAGAAAGTATGGAATATACTGAGCCGCAAGAACAAGTTGGTTGGAAATTTGTTAGTCATATCAACAAATTAAGAAAAGGAAGAAAATTTCCAAATAACATTGAATCTGAATATTTACTAGTTACAAATACCAAAGCAACCTTAAAGGCATCTAAGGAACAATCTGATAAAGATAAGATAGACCATAGCCTTGATTTGGTAAATGATTATGCAGTGTCTTTGAGTAGAATAACAAATATTCTTTGGTACAAACTTGGCAATGGTTTTGGAAAGAAAAATTATCCGTACAATGTTAATATGGTCTTAAAAGCAAGAGTTGTTTTAGCATCAAGCATATCACATAATGTTACGGAAGTTTATCATTCAACTAGAGATCAACATCTAAAAGGTTTAATTACAGATGATCAGCTTGCAGCACGTATTATAACATTAAGAAATAAACCTCTTCTTCCCGAAGAGTTAGAGGGTGATTCAATAGAAGATATTATGGATTTTTCTGATGAGTATTTAAGCAGATTTGAAGAGGAAGTCAATCAGAATAAAGCCGCCCTTGAAGAAAAAGAAAAAGAAATTCAAAACATTAGGAATCAACAGGATTATGAGTTATCTCAAAAAGATAAGACAATTGCACAAAAAGATCAAGAACTTTTAGCACAGAGTAAACAACAAGAAGCATTGAGAACAGAGTTAGAGAACTATAAAAAGGAAGAGGAGCGACGCAACCAAAAGAAGGCAAAACGAAAGAGAATTTTCTTGTTTTCAATTAATGTCTTCTGGAAAATTCTTGTTGTCGCTGCTATTGCTGGATTTGCTGTTTTTCTTGAGAAAAAATTTGAGAGTAATATTCCTGTTTATGTTTGTGCCGCAGTAGATTTGGTTGCTCTTGTTTGGGGAGCTCGATCAATTATTAAAAAAGATAAGGAAAAGTACTTGTCAAAAAAATAAAAGAAAAAGCCGATACGTATTCATACAAGAATATGTATCGGCTTTTAAATGGTGTAATCTCTATTTTCACAGAGTAATACTATTTAGGGATTTATTATAACAAGGTTAGAAAACAGCGGTTTTAGATTTCACAAATAATTGTTTGAATTCACGGATAGCTCTTCTTCTCTTGATTTGTTTTTCGGATGATTCTTCAAATTCATTGTTATATGAATAACCATAACATTCAGAAAGAGTTAAAAAGCATTCATGAATCAAAGGATAATCTCTTAAATGTTTAGCTTTTTTGAATTCGTTTGATATAGTAGTTAACAGATAATCTTCATTTATTTCAGAGTCTAATTCTTCTGTGAAAATACGAAATAAGATTTCCCGAAATTCTTCATTACTAATTTTTTCAATACTCATATAAATTCTCCTCATACATAATTTAAAAGGTCATTCTATTTATATATGACGAAAATTACAAAATGTTACGCAAAGATTTCCGTTTTTTTGAAATTTCTCCCTTTTGAATAAATTTTAATATGTTCTTTTAGTAAAAAAGATAATAGATAGTTTGAGATAAGCGGAAGTTCCTATAAACCTCCGCTTATCTTTTTATTGTGTAAAGAACTTTAAAGCATCAACTCTTACTCCGTTCTGAATAATTTCAAAATGCAAATGCGGTCCGGTAGAGTATCCTGTAGAGCCTACTTGCGCGATAACCTGTCCTTGTTTTACTTGCTGACCTTCCGAAACAAGAAGTGCAGAACAGTGGGCATAAAGGGTTGAGTACGTGTCATTATGTTTTATCTTCACATAGTAACCGTATGAGTTATGCCAAGTAGCGGAGATTGGCAAACTTTACGACTTTTTGTTGTTGTGTAAATTTTCACTATCGACATTTATCTTATAAAAATTGTTTCTTTTTTTGAACTTTCAAGCATATCTATTGCACATTTTCTAATACTTTTAGAATGATTCCGTTCGGCAACATCGCAAAGAATCGAATGATATAAGTTTAGCGAACTATCTGTACCATAAATCCAATTCCTAATTGTTTTAACAAACTCTTCTTGACTATCACTTAACCAAAGTGCTGTTAATAGTTGTTGAGCACTTGCAAATGCTGAGTAAAAAGAAAGTGAATGAACATCAATAGAAGATTGATCATTAATTTCCTTTGAATATTGAAGAATTGTTTTGCCTAATTGATTTAATTCTTCAACCTCACACTGTCTATTTGGATCTATAGTTGAAAAGCCACCAAGTAAAATAATATTAAGCAACTTTGAACTGAAACTTTTACTCGTTAAAAACGAATATTCAGGTAAACATATGCTGAATAAATAAATATGTTCATCACCTAAATAAGATACTTCAAATTTGTTCTGTTTATTATACAAAGTCAATTTCCTGTTTTTAAGCAAATTCTTCTTGTGTCTAAAAGCTTGTTTTTGCGCCCTAACCATACCTTTGGATAATTGCTGCAATGCTGCTACATCATCTAATTTGTTAAATTCATCTTCAATATTGGTCTTTTTCACTTCAATGAAACAAATTCTATTAGAACTTTGTATTACCAAATCACAATCAGATTCATCGTCCTTCGTAGTGTATTTACCATTATAAAAAGAATATCCTTTTTTAAAAAATTCCGAACGCAGCATATCTTCCACTAAAGGACCTAGTTTTCGGTCTAATATGTCGAATTTTGCCTTTATCATATCATAAGCAGCAATATAAAAACCAAAGCCTGTAAAGTGATAATCAACATACAAATATTTTTCAACAGGAAATCTAATAACTGGTCTTGTGTAAAAATTTGTTTCCCCCGCCAAAGATTTAAACTTACTGTTAACTTCCTTGATCGGTCTCGATATATCTTCA
This sequence comes from Acutalibacteraceae bacterium, assembly GCA_036308705.1. Taxonomy (GTDB): domain Bacteria; phylum Bacillota; class Clostridia; order Oscillospirales; family Acutalibacteraceae; genus CAG-177. The sequence continues at coordinate 8,059 of JAXJVE010000182.1, read as the reverse complement.
AGTATGAGATTTATCTTATAGTAAGCAATCTTTGTTTTCTTATGAATATCATTTATGTTTAAAAACGCATAAGGTTGTTCCAATGACATTAAATATTCCGCTACGCGACAATACTCATTGAAACTATATCTTTTTTCGGCCTTATTAAAAAACGGTTTAATTAAATAGTCCAATAACAGTAATATATATTTTTTTGTATATTGTTTTGGAGTACACATTTTATCATAAATAATCTCGTTATTAAAATACAAAGGAAAATTTTCTGCACTTATCATAGAGTATTCCATTTCGGATTCAATTTGTATATCTAATATATCAAGCCAGGCTCTTGTAATCTGAAAGATTTCGGTTACCTTGCTTTCTATTAAACTCAAATTATTACTCGTAATGTTGGTGCGAAGATGCTTTGCAGATAAATTGAGTAAAATGTTTATGGGTTCATTACGTTCATCTTTTACATTTCTCGATATATAATACAAATCGAGAATGGATATATATTTAGTGAAAAATTCACTAAACAACCTACTAAAAATATAATTTCCACTAACAGACTTAATTTTTCCTTCAACCAAGTTAAATAAATCCTGTGAAGTCTCCTCACCACAAGAAAACCCGGTATACTCCATATCAAGATTAATACCATAGCTTTTTAAAAAATTGGCAGATTCTATCATTCTATCAAGCTGAATTTGAGGCGTATCTATTGAAAAATCCGGCAACTTTAGTCCATAAATCAACAATTGTTCTATTGTTCTCTCTTCTACTTTATAATAAAATCGATTGCCTAAATATGCACTTAAATTTGTTAATAACTGTAATTGTTTATCATAATTCATATTTTGAATATTTGAAAGTATATAGTAATATCTTTTTAATCTAACAAAAATATTGCTACCAAATAATTTGCCCTCACATTCCATTTTATATAGGTCATATTTTGTTATTTTAGCGGTTTCAATATCTGCTTTGTACGAATACAAGGCAAGCTCAGAGCACTTTTCTTCGATAAGATTTTCGTTTTCTTTTGTTTCAATGGTTTGGATAACAACTCTATCAATTACAGATATAATTAAATCCCATGTTTTTGAATTTTCAATATTCCTCATATTTCATCCTCTTTGCACATTATAAAAATTAAATACAATGCAAAACAAATTGTTTCCTTACATTATAACATATAAATATACATTTTCAATTTTGTACGCACATTACTTTGTTGAAAATGAATTACTTTTGGTGTATAATATTAAAAAATCAAGTGCATTTTTATAAAACAAGGAGTTAAGATAAAATGATTATTTTTGAAATCAATAAAGAAGATTCCGAGTATGCTGAAAGAATAAGTCAATTATCGGAAATGTCAATTGTTGTTGAAGAACCTAGATCTTTTTGCAGTGATCTAAATACAGTTATACAAATTGCTGTTTCACTCGCACCATATGCTATTTCTGCCGTCACTTTAATTATTATTGAATTAATCAAAAATAAAAAGAAAATAAAAATTAAGGTTTCAAATGATGGTTTTGAAATAGAAGGTGACGAAGAAAAAACTATTGAGATAGCACAAAAACTCATTAATGAAAAGCAGGAAGAAAAAGCTAAAGAAGTGCTACAAAAATTATTAGAGGGGAAATAATAAGCATTATGGATGTTAATGATATAGTATTAGAATTTGTTGAATGTTCAAGGGTTGGTGTTAAGCACGATGAAATAACCGATGATAAGGAGCATCAAATTAAAAGGATATATGATGAATGTCTTTCATCCATACTTAAGGAGTTTTCTGATGAAATTATTCCCGACCTAATTATTTGTAATTCGTTTAATAAATACAGTGCTATTTTGCCAGTTCGAATTAACCAAGATAATTATAAATATTATTTGCTTTATGATTGTTATTTGAATCGAATTAACCAGCAATTAGATTCTATATTCTTTTCGGAAAATAATTCTGAACATGATATTTGGAAATTATCTTATGAATTGTTTGCGGAAGATGCTTTTTTAAACAAAGATACAGTACTATACACATATTTCGGATTAAATCAAATTGCACTGGGACCTTTTGAGATAAATGGTATTAATGATACTATATTAGATTTCGTCCTAGAAGTACAGGAGCGATATATTATTGCTCATGAAATTGGACACTGGATTTATAAAAATTCTGTTAATCCTAATAAAAACTGTGTTTTTAATATAAAATTTGATGGAAATCAAAGCGTACTCTTAAATGATATAAAGAAACTTTTGTGTGAATTGTACCTTGAATACGAAAAGAAGTTTCAAGATAAAGAATATTTTACAATACTCAAAGAACAAGGCGATATTATAAGGGGAAATAACAATAGTATACACGAAGAGTGTTTCGCTGATGCTATTGCATACGCAATGGTTTTTTCTTATGTTGAATCGCAATATCCTAATGATATTAATATTAAGGTTCTTGCAGGGCAAGCATTGTTTATTGAATTGTTGAATCTACAATTATTGGCTATGCAACATATGACAACATCAGAAGTTTCGTTCGAGTCATCTACTTCAATTAGGCTTGGCTTTTTGAAAAACTATGCTGTTCTTTATTTTGAAAAAGCAGAAGATTTGTATGATGATATGTTAAAAGAAACTATTAATCGATATGAAAAACGAATTACAAATATTATTTTGGAGTGTTTTGCTACATTAGAGGATAGAGCAGATAATATTTATGATGGATTAATTGATACTGATAAAACACTAGACATGTCAAAAATTTTAGGATTATCAGATAATTATACTAATAGCGATTTGATATAGAAAAATATGTTACATATTTATGTTTGGGTGTTTTTGTTCCTGTTTAAATAAATTTTATATTAATAGTATCTCGTTTACTTATTAACACCTTCAATATGCCCTCCTTTAATTTTTGTAACTGCAGTTACAAAATTAAAGGAGGTTGTTTTTATATCGATAATAACTTTTTTCCGTTATTATATGTTAGTAATTGTATGATATCTAACCTCAAACTCTCGATATAATAAGCCGTTTTTAGACTTGACAGATGGAGTACGGTGTTCAAGAAATATATGTTGTAATATAAAACTGTTACGTTTATGACAGCAGAAGGTTTTTTTAGAGTAAAAACTCTTTGGTGAATTGTATTCATCAAATTCTTGCAATGTTATTTACTTTTGTAAAATAATAACGCATCAACTCTTACTCCATTCTGAATAACCTCAAAATGCAAATGTGGTCCAGTTGAGTAACCCGTTGAGCCTACTTGTGCAATAACCTGACCTTGTTTTACTTGCTGACCTTCCGAAACAAGAAGTGCAGAACAGTGGGCATAGAGGGTTGAGTATGTGTCATTATGCTTTATCTTCACATAGTAACCGTAAGAGTTATGCCAAGTGGCAGAGATGACAGTTCCATCCGCAGCAGCGAGAATTGATGTTCCTGTAGCTGTTGCTATATCTGTTCCGCCGTGAGTCTTTATTTCTCCCGATATAGGATCTTTTCTTGTGCCGAAACGGGAGGTTATTGTACCGTCAACGGCGAGTGGCCAAGTGAACATATCTGTTCCTTGCCAACTTCCTTCGCCGATGATAATATCGCCGTTTGCACCTATGAGTTCTATCCATAACGGGTCATATTCCTCACTCATCAGTTCTGCTAACTGTGATTTTTGTTCATCGTCAAATTTATAAATCTCGGCAGTCTGATTTGCGTTAAGCTGTGCGATGACAACCGTTAAAACCTTTTTAGTGACATAAGTGGTGGTTTTTACGGGATTACCTTCGGCATCTGTTGTAACTGTTGTTTCGGCTACAAGTTTAGGGGTAACTATCCCTGTCATAGTATTCATATCATTGACTATCTCACGGAGCAGTTCAAGTTTCTTTTCATCGAGAGTAACTACTTCCATAGCTTCCTCTGTTGATGTTGTAGTCTTTACTGCGTATATTGCGAGAACATCCTTCCAATTTATAGAGGAATTTCCTTGCACCTCAAACAAATCGTAGGAATATGATGCTTTCATCGCCGTAAGATTTGCATAATGCTCGGATGTCAATTCAGATATTGCTTGTGACATTGTTTTGTCCGTTCCCGTAGTTTCGTCATTAGATAAGAAAATACCGAAACAAGTACCGCCAATAGCCGCTATAAGGCAAATAACAACTATGATTATAATGACAACGGGACCACCTGCATAAATTGCTGCTGCTAATTCTTTAACTGCCGCAACTGTTGCTTTAGTGCCTGCGACTATTGCTTTGCCAACCGCCTTAACAGTTTTAGCGGTTGTTTTGACTGCCACCTTTGCGGCTTGTTTAGTTCTCTGTGCAATTTCGGCTGACTGCTTGGCAGTTGTTTTAGTTGTCTTTGCAGTCTTTTTGGCAGATTTAACACCGTTATTTGCCGTCTTGATACTCTTTCGTGAGTTATCTATACTGCGTTTAGATTGTTTAACCTTGTGAGCATCCGCACCGATGGTGCGAATACTCTTGTTATCTGCGTTTGCTTTTTTTACAGTTGCAGATGATTTGGTTTTAGGTGGTGTTTGCTTTCTTTGCCGGGGTTTCTTTACCTCATCAATAACCTCTGCTTTTTCGGTCTGCCTTACCTTTGGTGTGCTTTGCACTTTTTCTTTTATTTCGGGTGTACTCGGTTTTTCTTTAACGGATTTACCCTGTTTTTGCTTCGGTGCTTTTGGTGAAGTTTCTTGTTCTGTAGATTTAGGAGCAGCTTGAGATTTTTCTTTTATAGGTTTGTTGGTGTTCTGCTTTGGACTTTTTTTAGATGTTGACTTTTCCTTTGGGTTATCGGGTTTAGGCTTTTCGTCATTGGGTGCGGGCGAAAACTCGGAAACATCTTCCGCTTTCACTTGTTTGAGTTCTTCTTCAAATGCTTTCTTCGCCTTTGTATCTGCCCTTTTTTGCTTTATCTTGTCAACGCCTTTTTGAGCTACTTTTTTTGTTCCCGTTACTGTGGTTTCCGCACCCGTTCGCATACCTTCTGTAACTTTGTCCGTTGCATACTGTTCGGGAGATACGGAATCAGGTTGGGTTGTGTTCTCGTTGACTTTTTCCTTAGTCTTAATACCAATGTCTTTTATTCTGTCACCAACGTTTACCGCAGTATCGTGAACTTTAATTTCTTTTACTACTTCACGGGTTTTAATACCTTTACCCATATTATTCACCCATCTTGGTAGTCATAAGTTTATACAGTTCTGTATCTTTGGGGAATTTGCGTTCAAAGGGAACAAGAGCAGAGCCGACCTTAACAAGTCCGTGACCTGCTTCAACATTGGTGATATGTGTCATCTGCGTTTCGCTGATTTGCAGAAGATTTGCAAGGTCTTCTCTGTCAGTACCGCCCTGATTCAGCATTATAATGAACTCAGAGTTTGCGAGCATTGTTCTTGCTGTATGACTCTGTAAAAGATCATCAATATTCTGCGTTATACCGGTACAATAGGCTCCGTATTTTCTTACTCTTTTCCAGAGGGTAAAGAGGAAGTTAGCCGAATATTCGTGTTGGAAAAGAAGATAGATTTCGTCAATGAAAATATATGTTTCTTTGCCTGCTGCACGGTTGGCGGTAATACGGTTAAGAATGTTATCAAGAACTACAAGCATTCCGATGGGCATAAGCTGACTTCCAAGGTCAAGAATATCATAACAAATAAGTCTGTTATTGATATTAACATTCGTCTGTTTTGCAAAGGTGTTCTGTGAGCCGCTTGCAAAGAGTTCCATTGCAGTTGCAAGTTCCTGTGCTTCGGGTTCTTCCTGCTCCTTGAGGTTTTCGCAAAGGTCTATAAGTGTAGGCGGTTTACCTTTAAAGCTTCTTTTAAGATAAGGTGCATACACATTGGAAAGACAACGGTCAATAATAGATTTCTGCATTGCTTCAACCTTTCCCTGTCCCATAACCTGCTCAAAGAGTGAAAGTACAAACTCTGCCTTTAATGCAATAGGACTTGCACCGTCAGCATAGTCCTTGTTTATATCAAGGCAGTTTATGTGGCTTTTACTTGTTGCCGAAAGCTGAATAACCTGACCGTCCATAGCTTCAACAAGTGCCTTGTATTCTCGCTCAGGGTCGATGATTATAACGTCAGCATCCGTTGACAACAGCAAGGATACCGCCTGCTCCTTTGCTGTAAAGGACTTACCGCTGCCCGAAACGCCAAGAATAAATGAGTTACCGTTAAGAAGAAATCTTCGGTTTACGATAATCATATTCTTGGAGATAACATTAACGCCTTGGAATATTCCGCCTTCGTGCTGAATTTCCTGCACCTTAAAGGGCATAAAAACAGCAAGGCTCTCTGTTGTAAGAGTGCGCCTTGCTTCAATCTTGTTTGTGCCGATGGGAAGTGTGGCATTAAAGCCTTCAAGCTGCTGATATTTGAGAACCCCAATCTGACACATGTGCTTTCTGCCTGTCGCTGTAATAGCTTCTGTATCATTATTGAGTTCTTCAAGAGTATCAGCGGTGTGCATAACCGTAAGCACAACCTTAAACATCTTTTGGTCACGGGTTGTGAGGTCATCAAGAAATTCACGAATTTCTTTTCTCTGCTGTTCAAGGTCATAAGGAATAACAGAGGTGTAGTTGTTGTTGGCATTCTGCTTTCGCTGATAGTTTGCGATATTGGTTTCGATGCCGAGAGCCTGCTTTTCACCAAATTTCTGTGCTTCTTCCGTTGATACGGGTATAATATCGTAATTGAATATCATATTGCGGTTTGTGTCCGTAAGCTCCCATACAACGCTGTCTTTGACATAAGACGGATAATCACGGATGAACAGAACACGGGCGAATTTATCACCGACTTTGAAATAGTCCGATTTGAACTCAAAACCGTCCGGGGCAATATAGTCCTTAAAGTTCTGTCCTTTTCGCATTGTATCTCTTAAATCAAAGTGGTAATCTGCGGCCTCGTTAGGTCGGCAGAAATCGTGAATAATGCGAAGTCGCTCGGTCAGATTAAGTTCTGTGCATTTTGAGCCGAGCCTTGAAAAATGAGCAGTTAAGTCCGCACCAACTCGGCTGAAATGTGTTCTTGCTTCCTGTACGGTCTTTTTCTGTACGGTGATAGTAATATATTTATCCTGTACGATAGCATTAGCACCGTTGGCGAGCATAGTCAGCATATCGTTGATTTCTTTACGGTACTTGTCTTTGCCGTCATTTGTGTTTTCAAGTAAAGCCATTTCTTCAAGCTCAGTCTTTTTGAGCTTTCTGTTGACAATGGTTATCTGACTTGAAACACCGTTTTCAAGAGAGTTCAAGTTCTCGCTGTACCTCAAAAAGTTTGTTTCTTTATCCTCTTTACTTGATACGGCATAGTTAATATCCGTAAATTTAAATGTCTTTGAGAAAAGTTCTTTACCCGTCATAAAGATACCGTCTGAATATACAGCATCAATTCTAATTACATCCTGCACGGATTTAGGAACAGATAAACCGTCACCGAGTATTTTGGCGAAGCCTATTTTTTCCTTTATTGATTCTATCAGGTCGAACATCAGCATCACTCCTTTCAATTTCATCATAAATATTTTTAGATATAAATTTGAGTTCCTTTGGCATAAGTATCTCGGAACGAAGGTATGTGAACAACACCTTTTCTGCTGTCATACCGTGATACTTGAAAAAGCCTATTGCCGCAAATGGGGCGGCACCCAAAATGCAAACCCAACTCAAGGTTTCAATACCGAAAAACGGTCTTAATAAAAAGTACAAGCCTACGGCAACACCGCAGGCAAGAACTGAAAAAATGAACTGTCTTAATGACAGTCCGAAATATACAGCTTCCGTGTAATCACGGATTTCACGGTTTATTTTTACTTCCAATAACAATCCTCCTTAAAACAAAAAAGCCACTGAAAAACAGTGACTTTTTGATTTGTTGTTTTTATTTATTTAAGTTTTGCAAATATTCAATAGCTTCATGAACAGTAGAAAATGTTTTACTGCAAGAATAAAGCCATTTGTTTCTTTCGTCGTTATCTTCCAAGGTCGGAATACCTTGTGAAGATAACCTACTTAATATCTGTTTACT
>JAXJVE010000181.1:0-1219 GCA_036308705.1 Acutalibacteraceae bacterium | reverse complement strand
TTGAGCATTTCCTTGGGAACTGATTTTGATGCGGGGAGAACTCGTGTGCCGAGACCCGCTGCGGGAATAATCGCCTTTTTGACTTTCATAAAATTGCCTCCAATATTATATTAAATCTTTAATTATATCTGCTGCCATACCGAATAAACTCGGCAAGAACCTCTGACCGTAGAAACACGCAAGAAATGCAAAGAATGCAACTCCGCCTTTTCTTGCAATCAATACTCTTCTGACGGGTTCGTCGTGGGATTCTTCGTTTATCTGAATCAGATCTTCCGAAGCCTTTTTGTAATAGAGTTTATCTGCAATGAGTGCACTTGCAAGGGAAAGAAGAATCGGTGAACCGAAATAAATCAGGTATGATTTCCAGGTTTCCTTGAAATGCTGAGTTGCGATATTTGTTACCGCCTGAGATTTAACCATAAGTTCTTCTTCTGTTATATCGGGGTTGTTATATGCCGAATAAAAATCATCATAAGCGGCTGTAACCTGTGACGAATAATTTTCAAGAGAACTGTTGATTTTATTGAACTGACCCGAAGTCAGAATGGTTATGGTTGTAAACGCAACAAGGAAGAAGATGCCCGCCTTATAAAGCTTTCTGTAGAAAAACCAGCCGGGGCTGAGGAAAAGTGCCGCAAAGTTGAAGCTGAGTTTCTTGCCGTTTGCAAACTTCTTGAATTTTTTCAGGTATCTTTTTGCACTTGTGCGTGTATATATCGCAAGGTCGCCTGCGGTGTTTTCGCCGATTTTATCATCAAGCTTGATATCGGTGCCCGCAATATACGGATTACTGCCGAAAAATGCGGTTGACGTTGCGTTTGTATCAATATTCAGCGGTGCACCGCATTGGTTGCAGTGTTTTGCATCATCCGAATTGATTTTTCCGCAGAAGTGACATTTGTTTTCTTCGCCTTCGTTTTTCTTGCTTTCGCCGAAATACGCACCGCAGTTGCCGCAATTCGGAATATCTGTGGGGTTTTCGCTGCCGCAAACGTGACAGATTCTTACATCGCCGACTGTTTCCGCTTCGGTTTCTTCGGCGGGTTGGGGAGCATCCGCCTTGCTCCATATATAGCCTGATTCGTGAAGTTCTGTATTTGCACATTTGCCGTTTGATGCCCAGCACTCTCTGTGATGAGGTGTTGCACACTCGGGGCAGACAACTATATCGTCGTTTTGGTCAAACACTTCTCCGCACACGGGACAGGTCTGATTA